>DASQMM010000645.1:0-5117 GCA_035645495.1 Brevibacillus sp.
CGAATTATGACAATTACCAGAATCCCAATGTAGATTGGCTCATCACTGAGGCAGCCACACAGATGGATGAGAAAAAACGGGCCAAGCACATGATCTATGCGCTCACGATCATCGCCTTGGACAGCCCGTGGATCGTGCTGGATCATCCCAAGCAAATCCTCGTGATGAACAAGGCCTTGACGGGATACACCTTATCTCCGCTGTGGTATTGGGACAGCTTCACCAAAAATATCAAATACATGCATGCGCCGTTATAAGAGGGATGGCTATGATCGTATCACAATCCGCATTTACGTTTCTGATCGTATACGGCATCGTTGGCGGCGTAGTCGGCCTGACGACATTGGTCCTGGTCCTCTTTTGGGATAAGGAATTGGAATACCTGAAGGTGGAAAAGCGGAAAAAAGATCTGGAGGTACTCTTGATCGAATCTCAGCTATCCAATCTGACTTCGCAAATTCAGCCCCATTTTTTATTCAATGGTCTCAATACTGTGACATCCTTGATTCGAATCGGGAAGTACGAAGAAGCGACTGAAGCGATCCACGGCATCTCCTCCTTGCTCCGGTATACCCTTCGTGCGGACAGCGATTTGATCAGCATCGATGAAGAAGTGAATACCGTCATGATGTACCTGAAAATCCAAAAGCTTCGCTTCGGCCCCAGGTTGCGGTGGCATGTGGATATTGAAGAGCGTTTGCGCCCTTTCAAAATTCCCATCTTTCTCATTCAGGCATTGGTCGAAAATGCTTGCAAGTATGGAATCGAGCCATTGGCAGAGGACGGAGAAATATCCATACGCATCTGGCACACCGCTTGCAACCTGCAAATCGAAATCTACAATAACGGACCTGGGATTGATCAAGAGATCGTCGAGCATTTCAACCAATGGAAAGAACAAGGTACATCTGCAGAGCGAATCGGGATTGGATTTAAGAACACCCAGAAGCGTTTGCAGCATTACTTCCCGAATCGGGGAGATTTGCAGGTCGTTCCCAGTGTAAAAGGGTCCAGATTCCTAATCACCATAAAGGAGGTCGTGCTATGAAGGTGCTTTTGGTGGACGACGAGCCTTTTGAGCTTCTCAATTTGCAGGTGCTGTTGGAAAAAAGCAGCTCTGATTACGGGATAACATCTGCCCACCATGGGGGAGAAGCGTTGAAAATCCTGGAATCGGAGCCGATGGACCTGATCTTCCTGGATATTCGCATGCCTGTCCTGGATGGCATCGCGGTATTGGAACAGGTCAAGACGAGCTGGCCGGATACCGAGATCGTCATGGTATCCGCCTACGACGAGTTTTCTTATGCCAAACAGGCGCTGGAGCTGGGCGCGTCAGCCTATTTGCTGAAGCCCTTTAGTACCAATGAATTTTATGACACCCTGCAAAAAGTTGAACGAAAATATCACGAAAAAACGAAGGCAAAACCTTTGCTGCAGCAATCCTTATTGGAAAAAACCATCCGCTCCGGAGATGTCATCGATGAGCATGTGTGGGGACAACAATTTGGTTTCGTACCCAATGTAGTGGCAGCGGTACATGCAGCGTCTCCCGATTGGCGAAGCCTTTTGCTGGAAGAAGTCAAATCCTCTCAGATCGTGATCGCTCCTGAGTCCATAGGCGATGCCGAGCTGGTGCTCTCTACGAACCAGCATATACAGCCTTTGTGCGAAGCGCTGCTGCGATGCAAACTGCTTTTGCCAGACCAATCCTTCTGGTTCGGGCTGGGAGAGTCCCTCAATCTTCGGACAGCCTGGGAAGAAGCGATGCGGCAGCTTCAGGATGCGAAGGACTCGATAACGTCGCGCTGTCTCCAGTTTATTCAAGAGCATTACCAGGAGGCTCTGACCTTGGCGGATGTCGCAAAAGCCGTACATGTCAGCCCGACCCATCTCAACCGGCTGCTGAAAAAGGAAACAGGCTGCACCTTTATCGAGGTGCTGACGGCAATCCGGATCGAACGAGCCAAAGAACTGCTCAAAAAAACGGTCAGCATCGAGTATATCGCCATGGTCACCGGGTTCAAAAGCGCAGCTTATTTCTCCTCTACGTTTAAAAAAGTGACCGGGCTCTCTCCGAGAAGCTTCAGAAGGGGGTAGTCGATGATGGCGCAGGGATTGGCAAAAAAGATTGTCTTTTTATTAATCGCCAATGTACCCCCCATGCTTTTTCTGCTGGCGCCGCAAATTGCCTACGATTACGGTGTTGTGGGTATCGTCGGCTTTACGGCAGCGGGGATGCTCTCCTTTTTATTCACGCGATTGATGTATCAAAGGACGCGGGAGCAGGAAGGTGGTGGCTTGCAGACCGCCATGCTCTTCTTCTCGATTACACAGTTTGGCTGCTACCTGCTGTTGACGGCAAAAATTATCATTCTGCGCACCTATCTGAATGATTCCGTCTGGTACCTCCTGGCGCTGGCCGGTGTGATAACAGCCATCATCCTTCTGGCGAGCAGGCGGGGATATGGCAGGTGGATTCCGGTCAGCGTGATCATGATGGGAATGATCGCATCGGTCATCATACCCACTCTCGTCTATCTGCATGTCAGTATCCCAACGGTCTATTCCGGCGTTCACTTTTTGTCGATCGATACCCTTTCTGCGAACAAGGCAGAAATGTGGTGGGTCCTGGCGATCTTTTTCGTCGGAATGATTGCGCAGCAGCTGTTGCCGGTCTTCATCGGTACTGGCAAGCAGAAGGGCTTGTCCCAACAAGCTTATCCCCACACCTTGAGCGCATTTCTCTGGTCCTGCCTCCCGATATCGCTCGGCTCACTGGCGTTTGTGGCAAAAGCCCAAGCCATCTGGCCCAAGCAAACGGATCAGGTCGGGGTGTTTGTCATCGAACAATTCGGCGGGGAGGTTGGGCATACACTTTTTCTTGTTTCTATCCTTTCCATGCTGATTTACACGCTTGCCAGCACGGTGAAAAAGGTGAAGCAATCCGTACTCGGAGGTAGGGGACTGATTGGCGGGCTTCTGTTGGCTGTATGCATCAGCCTTTGGCCAAACATCACCATACTGGATGTTTTTGTTGGGTTTTGCCTGGTCTGGGGGCCGTTATTGTCGGTGATCGCTGTTGGGACCAAATCGAAGGCGAATTTGCTTGTCGTCTTCTCCGGTTCGGTAGCTGCAGTCATCATGTCCTTGCAAACCGGAATGATTCCGGGAATTTTAGGGGGAAGCTTGCTCAGCGCAATTCTCGCTTTCGCATACAAATTCGTTGGCAAGAAAACGGAGCATTCGGCAAGTGAAGCAACCTGATTCACTGAAACCAAGCGATTTGGAAAGGGGGGATTCCTGACAGGATCAGTACTTTTTGATGTTGCTTTTTGGTAGGAAGGATTTATCAGAAGGAGGTAGAGTGGATCATGAAAAGACGTCTCGGCCTGGCACTCGTAAGTGTATGGACCATGATGAGTTTAGTAGCCTGTTCCGTGTCACCAGCCAATCAAACCGCGCAAACGCCGCAGCAGCCGGCCCCGCAGCCTGGAGCGGCACAGACAGCAGAGCAAGACAACACCCCGCAATCTGGAGGGGTTCTGCGTTTTGCCCGCAATCATGATATTACCAGCTTTGATCCGATCATTCCCGCGACGAATTTGGCGATCTGGACCGTGCTGAACATGTACGATCAGCTGGTTCGCCTGTCCCCGAACGGAGATGGGATCGAACCGGGGGTAGCGACGGACTGGACCATCTCGGAGGATGGCAAAACCTATGTCTTCAACCTTCGGGATGATGTGAAGTTCCATAATGGCATGCCGCTCACGCCAGAGGATGTCAAATATTCCTTGGATCGCGCGCGGGGCGGGGACTCCAACTGGGATTGGATCTATCCGGCGATCAAATCGATTGATGTGACAGGCGAGCATCAGGTGACGATCAACCTGGAGGCTCCCTATCTTCCTTTGCTGTCTACTTTGGCATTATCCAGTTCTTCTATTGTTCCCAAGCAGGTCGTCGAGGAGAAAGGAAAAGAATTCTTCGCGAATAATCCCGTTGGCTCCGGGCCGTTTCAATTGGAAAGCTGGCAGCGGGGACAAAAAATCGTGTTGAAGAAAAATCCAGACTATTGGCAAAAAGGCAAGCCGTATCTGGACGGAGTCGAATTTGTCCAGGTTCCCGAGGATACAGCGAAGATCTTCATGCTGCAAGCCAAGGAACTGGAGATTTCCTCCAATGTTCCTTTCAGCTCCCTGCAGCAATTGGAGGCCGACCCGTCCCTAAACGTACTCGTCGCTCCCTTCGCACGTCTGGATATGATCCCGATCAACTCGACGGTCGAACCCTTTAACGACGTGAAAATCCGTCAGGCCATGAACTATGCCATCAATAAACAGGAAATTATTGATGCGGTGCTGATGGGACATGGAGAGGTAGCGACCTCTTATCTGCCAAAAGTGATGTACTATAACGATCAGCTTGAGGGCTACCCTTACAATCTGGAAAAAGCCAAACAACTGATGGCTGAATCCTCGCGGCCAGACGGCTTTAAAGCGACGCTGACCATTAACTCCGGAAGCGATATCAACAGCCAGATGGCGGTCATCATGAAAGAACAATTGAAAGCGATTGGCATTGAGCTGGAAATCCAGCAATTAGAGCCAGGGGTCGTAGACGAAATGCACTCCAGCATGAAGTACGAGATGATTACCACCTACTACTCCAGCGATATCATCGATCCGGACGAAATCACGATGTTCGGCGCTGCCCCGAGCGGCGGAACCAACGCGTATTATACCGGCTACAACAATGAAGCACTCGACAAATTGGCGCTCCAGGCGCAGCAGGAACAGGACGAGACGAAGCGCAAGGAGATGTACTACGAGCTGCAACGAATCTTTAGCGAGGATGCCCCGTTTATCTTCCTGTTCCACACGCCGAATTCTTATGTAACACAGAAAAATGTCCACGGATTCCAAGTATCCAACATGGGCAGCTACCGCTTAGAAGAAGTCTGGCTCAGTAAGCAGTAAAGAAGGTGATGGCCATCGGACGCCTGCAATATGCTGTCAAACACATCGTTTCACTTGTTCCCGTTTTGCTGGGAATATCCATCATTACGTTTTTTATGATCCGTCTGATTCCCGGAGACCCGGCACAGATCCTGC
>DASQMM010000646.1:0-1667 GCA_035645495.1 Brevibacillus sp.
TGATCTGGTGGAATACGATCTGCTCGCGCCACGGAAAAGTTTTCGTGCATCAGATCGTATTCCACCAGATCATCTGGCAGCACAAGCATCTTTCCCCGACTAATATCAGACGCGATGATCCGCAGCTTGCCGCCCGGCAGATCTCCGAAGGTGCGAACCCCTTTGCGGCGCAGCAGTTCCTCGATGAAAAGCTCGATTCGGTCTCCCCTGTACATTCCCTCATTCAGGACCAGATCGATCATGGGTCCGACGTAAGGCAAACGGCCAAACCCTGATTTTTTTAAGAAATACATATAGTCTAGTTCTTTAAAAATGGGTTTCAGCTCCCGGCTGGTATAGCCAGCACTAACCAGCGCCGCAACGATGGAGCCGGCAGAAGTGCCCGCCAGTTTCTCCCATGTGTAACCGTTCTGCTCCATGACCTGCAGCGCCCCTACAAACGCGATTCCTTTAACCCCGCCACCTTCAAATACTGCATCCGCCTTCATTTGGCCACCTCCTGTTGCCACTCTCTATATCCATATAGGGGGAAGGCTCATCTCATACGGCTTATGGTGGGAAAAGGGCTGGCCCTCACACAGGATTATCTGCACGTGGACCAGCCCTCATTTTCGGCTTACTCTTCTTTTTGTTCGTCTTCTTGTCTGATTCGTTGCAATTCTGCCATTCGTACTGGATCTGCTTGGAAATATTGAACCAAATATTCGATACACGTGATCGATTCCCAGCTCAAATGATGCTCAATTCCTTCAACATCCTGGTAGATATGACTTTCATCCACCCCGATGATGCGCATAAATTCCTCAAGCAAGCTATGACGGTCTACCAGCCTCTTGCCTATCTTTTTTCCTTTTGGCGTGAGGACAAGACCACGATATTTTTCATAAATGAGATACTTGTCTTTGTCCAGCTTTTGAACCATCTTCGTGACCGAAGAGGGATGTACCTCCAACGCTTCAGCAATATCTGAGACTCGAGCATAGCCCTTTTCTTCGATTAAGCTGTAAATGCGTTCTAAATAGTCTTCCATGCTCGGCGTCGGCATGTGACCCCCTCATTTCCATACCGTATTTCAAAAAAGGCACGTAAAAATATCATACCTTGGAATGAGAATGATTTGCAAGAGGAACCTGCCCTAATGAAGCTGTTTTTCTTTCTTCCCGTTCATGATTTGGACGTATTCTACCAATTGTTTGCCGAGAATTTCCAGTCGTACCTGCAGTCCCTCATCCTTCAACTTCCCCTCTGGAGTAAAGGCATTGTATGCCGACGGGATGGACGGACTTGCGGGCAGGGGCCAAGCGTGCAAATTCCGCATGATCTGCTGAAGCGTATTCACCGTATTGGTCGCACCCATGCTCCCTCCCGCGACACCCAAGAGAGCCACCTGCTTGTCTTTGAGGTGCCGCCCCTCCAGGAAATCAAGACTGTTTTTCAGAGCGCCTGTGAGTGATCCATGGTATTCTGGAGAGCCGATGACAAGTCCATCTGCACTGGTCACGGTCTCGATAAAACGAAGAACAGGTCCGGGATAGGTAGAAAGATCGCTGCGGTCATCGTAGATCGGGAGATTCCAATCCGCCAAGTGGATCAATTGTGTTTCGGCTCCCTCCTTCTTGGCTGCCTCCAGGACGATGGATACGGCTTTTTTCGTAGTAGATTCTGGG
>DASQMM010000647.1:0-2082 GCA_035645495.1 Brevibacillus sp.
GTGGTCGTGGAGGAGTCCATCCTGGATTATATCACCACTCTGATCCGGAAAACGCGGGAGACAAAACGCCTGCTGCTAGGAGCAAGCTCACGGGCTGGCATCGCCATTCTGATGGCGAGCAAGGCTTGGGCCTTGCTGGACGACCGCATGTACGTCACACCCGATGATGTCAAGATTGTGGCGAGACCGGCATTGCGCCATCGCTTGATTCTCTCACCACAGGTGGAATTGGAGGGCGGTACCAGTGACCACATCATCGACGAAACGCTGGCGGCCATTCCAGTACCTCGCTGATTTTCTGCAAGACCGCTTTGTCTTGCCGACCAGCCGCCTGCTGCTGCTCATCGCGGTCGGATTGCCGCTGGTCATGGCAGGCTTCGTGATGGGCTGGGGATACCGTGCTTTCTGGATCTATAATGGCTTGCTCCTCATCGCTAGCGTCGTTGATTGGGTCACTATGCCGCGAAAAAAAGATTTTTCGATCAAACGACTTCTTCCGCAGCAAGTAGATATTGGCCATGTATTTGAGGTTGAGATCGTGATCGAACAGCAGACGGGTCGGAAAGTCCCTTATGAGCTAACTGATGATCTGCCACTTTCCTTTGATGATAGCGGCAGGCTGCACGGGGTATGGGACCGTGGAAGAAGTAAAGTCGTTTACACGACTCGGGCGCGGGAGCGGGGCAAGTACACGTTTTCCTGGCTGTATGCCCGCTGGCAGGGCCGGCTTGGAC
Source organism: Brevibacillus sp. (assembly GCA_035645495.1). Classification (GTDB taxonomy): domain Bacteria; phylum Bacillota; class Bacilli; order Brevibacillales; family Brevibacillaceae; genus Brevibacillus. The sequence goes on from DASQMM010000647.1 coordinate 735, forward strand.
TTTGGTCCAGGCAGAGCCGTTTTTCTTGTGAGCAGACCATCAAGATCTACCCGGATTTAACGGCGGTTCGCGGGTATCTGGCTTCGCTGCAAGAAAGCCTGATCGTGGACGGGAAAAAAATCCTGCGGCGAGCTCGTAGTGGCTCGGAGTTTCATGCCATTCGAGACTATGTGCCGGACGATGATCCGCGGACAATCAACTGGTCAGCGTCTGCGCGCACGCGTCGGTTGATGACCAACCAGTATCGGCCGGAACAAGGGAAGGTCGTCACGATTGTACTAGACTGTGGCAGGCTCATGGGTGTGGAGCTGGACAATCGCACGCGGCTGGATATCTCACTGGAAGCAGCGATGACGCTCGCGGCAGTCGCCCTCAAACAAGGTGATCAGGTATCATTGATGGCTTATTCTCATGAGATCAAGCTGTATATTCCACCGGGACGCGGTCTTGCCCATCTGCACACGCTGGTCGAAGCCACGTACGATCTCAAAAGCGATTTCGTGGAGTCTGATCCAGCCAAAGCACTCACCTATCTCCATCGCCAGCAGAAGAGAAGGAGCATGATCGCGCTCTTCTCCGACATGGAGAACTATCTGATTGAGGATCAGTTGAGCGGCTACCTCTGGCGTATGCGCCGTTCCCATCTGTTGCTGCTGCTCTCCCTGGCGGACCCGCTATTGGCAGGCTGGAGCCAGGCAGAGGTAAAGAACAGCCGGTTGGCCTATCAAAAAGCTTTGGCACAGCGATTTAGACTGGATCGCAAAGCCTTCCAACAAAAAATGACCGGAGCAGGCATCCAGGTGTTGGATGTCCCGTCCGATCAATTGACACTGAGTGTAGTCAACACTTATTTGGAGATTAAATCGAGAGAGGCGCTTTGAGTCCGGCGCCTTCTTTGTCCAAAAAGATACCAGATCACGAGCAATAGCAGGGTGACGATCGCAACACCGTACTTCGTCTCCAGAGAAAGGGTGGTGGAAGGAGTGATAAAGCCTTCGATCACACCGGCGATAAAGAAGAGCGGCAGGGTCGCAAGCAGCAGCTGCGCGGATTCTTTGACAGCCTCCAGGAATTGGTGCTTCCGGGCGTAACGGCCGGGAACCAGCATGCGGTAGCCCATGTACAAACCGGCCCCACCTGCGATGAAAATGGCTGTCAACTCAATGACTCCGTGAGGCAGGATGTAAGCCCAGAAGGCGTAGCTGCTGCCTGCCTGCTGATAGACGGCAGCCAAAGCCCCGATGAGAAGCCCATTAAACAGGAGCAGATAGATCGGAACCAGTCCGAAGGTTACGCCGCTGACAAACGCGAGAATGGCAACGCGCATGTTATTGGTCATAATCATGGT
>DASQMM010000648.1:0-17030 GCA_035645495.1 Brevibacillus sp.
ACTTGCATGTATTAGGCACGCCGCCAGCGTTCGTCCTGAGCCAGGATCAAACTCTCCAATAAAGTTTGTTTCTGGTTCAAAGCTGGCAAATCATTAATGATAGACTCATCAACGCTTTCGCTGTTCAGTTTTCAAAGAGCAAATGCTTTTGTAAATGTCCTTCAAGTACGTTCCGAAGTGTTACGTTGTCTCGAGGACAAGAACTAATCTATCATGTTTCCCGCTTCTGAGTCAATACGTTTTTCAAAAAAGATTTTAGGTATAGTTTTCCTCTTCTAATTTTCTACGCCGAACATACTTGGAAAGCTCAGTAGGAGAAGCGATTCTGGCGTACATACGAAATAAAATGGAGTAGCGCTCCTCCATTGCTCTTTTCACCAGATAGTCAATCCGCTTATCACTAAAATCGAGCAGCATTTCTTCCAATTCTCGTTTCAACAGATACTCTAATTCCTGTACTTCCTTGGTATGAAATAAAAAACCTAGCAACAAAATCGCCCTCCGTATCACGAGTCTACCCCTCTATCTTTTCCAAGGTAATTCAGCCCTATTCAAAATTAAAAGCCTCCCGTTTAGGAAGGCTTTACTTATAGGGTTACTCGGCGTTATTTCAGCAGTTTCACTTGCATTAATTGGTCTCCGAGCGTCGCTTTTAGGATCATGGGCGTAATGGTGCTTTCTACGATCCCTGCCACGAGCAACATCACAACAACCAACAGAACAGCGGCAGGAAATTGCTTCAAGGTATCATACCAATCATTTTTGACACGTTCAGCCTTACTCGGTTGGAACAAGAGGCCGATCGATCGAAATACCAGCCCCCCTAGTTTGATCCCTACGCCAGCTGCAAGGAATACAGCGGAAAGCTCGAAAATTCCGTGCGGTAATATTCCTGCCCCGAAGACGAGCCACGGATTGAGTCCGGCTGTGCTGGCGGTAGCAAGGATAAAACCAAGCATCAGACCGTTGGCAAATAAACCGATAATCGGGAGAAGCCCGAAAAACAACCCCATCGCCATCATCATTAAGGCACTGATCACATTATTGGTGTAAATCGCCCAGAAGGTAGCAAGTGCCCCTCCCCCATTTTCCCGAATGCGGTCCACCACTTCCTGTAGTTGGCCCAAAAGCTGCTTCACCATAGCCTCTACTGCCGCAGATTGCATATATCCAATCAACATTCCCCCGAAAAAAATCAACCCAGCTATGAGGAAATAACGTCTCTGATCTTCCCACAGTCGCTGTATATTCGCTTTCATACGCACGCTCCTCCATATCCCAATAATTCCACTATATTCATTTTACCTCACCAATAGTCGATCCACCAAAGAATATCCTTGTCTGATCCGCATAAACTGATATCGGACAAAGGAGGTGCTTATCCATGAGATATATCTTCGTCGTCAGTGCACAACGACTGAAGCAAATTTTGATTGTTGGCACCACGCTTTTGCTGGCAGTTGTGCTGGGTTACCATGAACGCGATACCCTATCAGCCTTCTCCGAACAACCCCAGGAACAGGCACAGGGGCCGCATGCCATCTATAAGGTCGACACCAAGGAAAAGAAAATCGCCCTTACCTTTAACATTAGCTGGGGAGAGACGCGAGCCGAACCCATCCTCGATATCCTGAAGGAAAAGAACGTCAAGGCCTCCTTTTTCCTCTCTACATCCTGGGCACAGCGCCATCAGGAAACGGTAAAAAGGATCAAGGAGGGCGGATTTGAGATCGGATCGCACGGCCATACACACGCCTTCTACACCAAGTACTCCGATGACGAAATTCGTTCGCAAATTCGCCGCGCCGACTCCATTCTCACCGAAATGACCGGCAAGAAGCCAAGCCTGATCCGTCTTCCCAACGGTGATATCGACAAGCGTGTCCTGACGATTGCCAACAGCTTGCGTTATACCGTTATCCAGTGGGACACGGACTCACAGGATTGGACGAATCCCGGCACCGATGTCATCGTCAACAACGTTCTCTCCAAAGCCCATCCTGGCGACATCGTTCTGATGCATGCCAGCGATTCCAGCAAAGAGACACATTTGGCGCTGCCTGTCATTATCGACAAACTCCGAAAACAAGGGTATGAATTTGTCACAGTATCCGAATTGATTTCCGGCACCCAAGTAAAAAGTCAGGAAGTAAAGTAAGCAAAAAGCTGGCCTCCAAAATGGGGTCAGCTTTCTGTCTTTAACACCCGATGCAGTTGCATCACTTGCCATACGTTGCAGAATAATAAAGGAACCAGCATGGAAAAAGTCGCGTGAACACCAATTTCCTTCAACGCTGGAATCCACTCCATTGCCGTCGCGACAAACATAAAAAACAGCGTTGGAACGAACGCATTCCGATTCGTAACACTTACTTTTCCATATGCGGTAGCAATCGCTACGATTAAGAGCATCGTGGGCTCAAAAAAGAACGGAAGTACCGAGCCCCCATTACCCAGTGAATTATAGCGCAGGTAAACCATATCAAAAAAGGCAAACAAAACAAGGAAAATCTGAATGCTCCGCCACAATGTTGCAGAGCGAATAATCGTTTTTGCAAAATAATTAATCGTCATATAGGCAAAGAAGCCCATTTGGGAAACGATACTAATCGTCATTCCATACAACAGGTACATGAGCATCCCCATAAAAAAATTGCCCATATCCCCTTCTGTCATTTTGGCCCAGTCAAAAATAATGGCGACCAGAATCCCACCCAGCCCACCAAGCAGCAAGGTAGTAATAAACAGCCAGCCATATTTGCGTAAACTCACCAACAGCCCCTCCAATCCACATTCGCTTATGATTGTACCAATGCAAGAAAGAAAATACTAGCGTAAGAACAAAACAAAATGCACACGTTACTCATAGGCGAAAGTTAAAGAAGGAGGTGTCCACCCCATGAAGAAAATGGCTTTCCCTGCTTGGCTGCTGTTGATCGCCTGTCTGCTTCTCTCGAGCTGCGCAAGCGGACAAGGGCAAAGTTCGTCTCAGCCAGATTATAAAAGCATGAAAGACATGGTGCTGGACATATTGCAGACGGAAGAAGCCAAAAAATCCGTGGAAAAGATGATGAAGGACGAAAAGTTCAAGCAAAACATCATGTTGGATGAATCCACGGTGCGCACTACGCTGATCCAAAGCATGACCAACCCAAGCAGTCCTCACATTAAAGAGGCTTTTAAAGACCCCAAATTTGCCAGCACACTGGCCAAGTCGATGAAAGATGAGCAGAAAAAACTGATGAAGGACCTGATGAAGGACCCTGAGTATCAAAAAGACTTAGTCTCAGTCATGAAAGATCCAGAGTTTGAAAAAAATCTGATGGAATTGATGAAAAGCTCTGCCTATCGCCAGCAAACCATGACGATCATGAAGGAATCCTTGCAAAGCCCATTATTTCAAGCGGAATTAATGCAGCTTATGACAAAGGTATCTGAAGAAATGACCAAGCCAAAAGAAATGAAGTCCAAGAAAAAAGGACAAGGCGGCGGTGGTGGCGGTGGCGAAAGCGGTGGAGGAGAAGGCGGCGGATCTCAATAAAAGCAAAGGTGAGCTCAACGCGAGCCCACCTTTTTTCCATCCTTATACTTGTGTCTCACATTTCTGCGCGACACGCTTTGCCATATCGAGATAGATTTGTCCAATTGGACTGTCCTGCTTGTAGATGGATGGGGAATAATCCGGCTCGGAGGGGTGATTTTCCGGTTGTCCCAGTGGAATCTGGGCCAGCAAATCACAGGTCAGTGTCTCAGCGAGCTTCGCACCGCCTCCGCGTCCGAACACATATTCTTTGGAACCATCCTTCGCTTCGTACCAAGCCATATTCTCGACGACACCCAGGATTTCGTGACCAGTCCGTTTGGCCATCGCTCCTGCCCGAGTCGCTACAAAAGCTGCTGTTGGATGCGGAGTCGTCACGACGATTTCCATGCTTTGCGGAATCATCGTGTGCACATCCAAGGCCATATCTCCTGTTCCTGGAGGCAAGTCCAGCAGCAAGTAATCCAACTCTTCGCCCCAGTGAACTTCTGTGAAAAAGTTGCGGAGCATTTTGCCCAGCATCGGTCCACGCCAGATCACTGGTGCGTTGTCCTCGACGAAGAAGCCCATCGACATTACCTTCACATTTTGCTTTTCTACTGGCAGGATTGTCTCGCCAATCACTGTCGGACGCTGATCGATGTTCATCATGTCCGGCACACTGAACCCGTAGATGTCAGCATCAATTATCCCGACCTTCTTGCCCAGACGCGCCAATGCCACTGCCAGGTTTACCGTTACCGTGGATTTTCCAACCCCGCCTTTTCCAGACGTAATCGCGATGAAGGTCGTCGCCGAATCCTTGTCCAAAATTGGATTCAGCAATGGCGTTTTTCCAGGTGTCATATTGTGAGTCTGATTTCCGCGCAGCTGTGCGCTGAGTGCCGCTCTTTCTTCATCTGTCATCGCCCCGAACTGCAGCTTCACCTCTTCCGCTCCTAGAGCCTTCAAGGCAGAGACGACATCATCTTCAATTTTTGCTTTCAACGGACATCCAGAAATGGTTAATACCACCGTAAGACTAATGGTAGTCCCTTCGATCTGAATGTCGCGAATCATATTCAGTTCAACCAGACTGCGATTAATCTCAGGATCTTTTACATCACGCAATGCCTCGAGAACCTTCTCCTTGGTTAACATGCTGATCCCCCCATCTATACTTTGACAACATTTTTTGCTTCTTTACGCTATTGAAAGCCATGCGGGTACATTATAGCATACTCGAAACACAGGAACACCGGGGAGCACCGCTTAGGGTGCAGTTGGCGCTTTTTCCCCGGCGTACTGTCTTAGGATTCCCTGATAAATCGCATTTGCCATGGCTTTTTGATAATCGACGGAGCGCAGCTGCTCCGCTTCTTTGGTGTTGCTGACAAATCCAACCTCCACCAGCACTGCCGGACAGGTTACCTCCCTGATTAAAAACACCTTCTCTGTTTTGCTCGGCACCCGGTCGGTATTGCCGATCACACGCTTGATTTCATCCTGGATCAGATAAGACATCTCTTGGCTCTTTTTGAAGGCAGGCGCATAAAAGGTTTGGGCTCCTGACCATTTCGGGGATGGAATCGAATTTACATGAATGCTGACCAAAAAATCGGGAGCATGCTCATTGATAAACTTGACCCGATTTCGTATATCCTCTGACTTTCGCCTGCGATTTTGATCCGCTTCCGGGGATGCCAAATCCTTGTCCTCTTCTCTCGTCATGATCACATATGCCCCCGATTGCTGAAGAAAGTCCCGCAGATACATGCTGATTGCCAGTGTCACTTCCTTTTCCACTACGCCCCCATCAGCCGATACCGCTCCCCCATCCTTTCCTCCATGTCCCGGATCAATCGCGATCACGGTCCCGGCCAAAGGCAGCGACCAAGCCATCCACGAGGAGCGATCGGGAGCTTCATAGGTAAACAACACCATTAACAAAGCAAAAGCCAGTATCCAGCCTATTCCTTTACGTGTCACTGTCTACCGTCCCCTTTTGTCCCATTCTCGTTCCATCTTATGGACAAACGTGGACAAATATGACCGCGGGAGCCAAGGAAAATCTCCTTTTCAAGGAAGAATTCGATATCGTTACCTCTGCAAGAGTTCTGCAATGGCTATCCAGGCCAGAAGAGGTATTACTCATGCTGAAAGCTTCCACCAAACCAGGTGGTTGCATCCTGATTCTGGACTACAACCACGAGAAAATAGCTTGGGAACCTGAACTCACGCCCAGCATGAAATCCTTCTACTCCGCCTTTTTAAAATGGCGTTCGGTTATATGCTAGCTGTGGAAGGAATCAAACCTAGGTAAATGCAAAAAATAAAAACCCCTGACCGATATAGGCCAGGGGCGAACATACTTGTAGGCGAGCAATTAGCGCTTGGAGAATTGAGGCGCGCGACGAGCTGCTTTCAAGCCGTATTTTTTACGCTCTTTCATACGAGGATCGCGAGTCAGGAAGCCAGCGCGTTTCAGAGCGCCACGCAATTCCGGATCTGCTTTCAACAGAGCACGTGCTACACCATGACGGATTGCACCAGCTTGACCAGTGGTTCCGCCACCGTTTACGTTAACCAATACATCGTAACGACCCAGTGTTTCAGTCAAAACGAGTGGTTGTTTCACGATCAATTTCAGCGTTTCCAAACCAAAGTAAGTATCCATCTCACGTTTGTTGATCACGATGCGACCTTCACCTGGAACCAGGCGAACACGTGCTACGGAGTGCTTACGACGACCTGTACCGTAGTATTGTACTTGTGCCACGTATATTTCCTCCCTTTACCTTAACCGCGGATTTGCCAAACTTCTGGCTTTTGTGCTGCATGTGGATGCTCAGTACCAGCGTATACTTTCAGCTTGGTGAACATTTGACGTCCCAGGCTGTTTTTAGGCAACATACCTTTTACAGCGAGTTCGAACATACGCTCTGGCTTTTTGTTCAACATATCGCCAGCAGTTGTCTTTTTCAAACCACCTGGATACAGGGAGTGAGTGTAGTAAATTTTGTCTTGCAGTTTGTTACCAGTCAATTTCACTTTGTCAGCGTTGATTACGATTACGAAATCGCCAGCATCAACGTGAGGAGTGAATTCCGGTTTCAGTTTACCGCGCAGAATCGAAGCTACTTCGCTAGCCAGACGGCCAAGCGTTTGACCTTCTGCGTCAACGATGTACCATTTGCGCTCTACTTCGAGCGGTTTCGCCATATATGTGGTACGCATGTTTGTCCCTCCTAAATATCTTGCCTAACGCAAATGCTATAACCAAACATTCAAAAGAGAAAATTGCAAACTGTAACGGGTGAGCAACTTCTCCAGGTGTTCCATATAAATACGATCTTGTCATTTTAATTCCCGGGGCTAGAGTGGGGCTAGGCGGGGTTAAAATACCAAGGAATATCGTACTACATAGAGGTGTCAGAGTCAAGTGCCAACTCCACGGTTAATCTTTGGAAATCTGTCCATCATAGAAGACTTCCCACATCGTCAAACCCTTGGCTGGCGCTGTTTTTCCAGCTCGTTCCCGATCACATGCCGCAAGAATCTCTTTTACCTCCTGCGGGTCTCTTTTTCCCTGTCCGACCTCCACCAGGGTACCGACGATAATGCGAACCATGTTGTATAAAAAACCGTTGCCGCGGCAAGTCACCCACACCTCATGACCGCGTCGGTCCACGGATAAGTGATAGACGGTACGCACTTTGTCCTCGACAAAGGTCTTGGCTGAACAAAAAGAGGTAAAGTCATGCTCCCCCACCAGATGAGAAGCCGCCTCCTGCATCGCCTCCACATCAAGTGGAAAGCGAATATGGTCGGCATACCGATGGCGAAACACGTCCGCTACCGGGTCATTGTCGATACAGTAGCGATACTCTTTTACCCGGACGTCGAACCGCGCGTGAAAGGACGCATCCGCCTCTTCGACCGAGCGAATCACAATCGCGTCGGGCAGTTGGTTATTCAACACAAAACGCCATTTGTCCAGAGGGATATGACTCGCTGTGTCAAAGTGAATCACCTGACCGCGCGCATGCACACCCGCGTCTGTACGCCCCGAGCCGAAGATCTGGATCTTTTCCCCGGTTACTCGTTCGAGAGCCGCCTCAATCTCCCCCTGGATCGTGATCTGATCCGGCTGAACCTGGAAGCCGCTGTAGTCGGTTCCATCATATGCGACGACGCATTTGAGCCGCCTCATGTACGCCACCACCCGATTGCAAGGATCAGCAATACGGCTGCCACCGCGATCAAGCTGTCGCGCCATGAAAAACGCAGCTTGTTCAGACGTGTTCTGCCGACACCGCCACGGTATCCCCGCGCCTCCATCGCCAATGCGAGCTCCTCAGCACGCCGAAACGCGCTGACAAACAGCGGAATCGCGATCGGTATCAGATTTTTCGCTCTGCGTACCAGATTCCCGCTGGTAAAATCGGCTCCTCTCGCTGACTGAGCCTTGATGATCTTGTCCGTCTCCTCCATCAGCGTTGGGATGAAGCGTAAGGCAATCGACATCATCAATGCGATCTCATGGACAGGAACACCGATGCGGCCAAATGGTCCGAGCAAACGCTCCAGACCCTCTGTCAAATCCATCGGCGATGTCGTCAATGTCAGCAAAGAACTAAAAAGAATAAGAAGACCGAGACGTATGGAGATAAAGATGGCTTGCCGTATCCCTTGCTCCTCAATGGTGAAACTGCCTAGCTGATAGTAGACGGTTCCCCCTTTGGTGATGAAAATATGGAGTACGACGGTAAAGAGGATCAACAACCAGACCGGCTTCAGGCTTTTCAGGATATAGGAAAGAGAGAGCCGAGAAAGCAGAATGGAAAAAACAGTGAATGCAATGAGGATCGAATAGGTAATCGAATTGTTCGCCAAAAATACCAATGTGGCAAACATAATGATAAACAGCAGCTTGCTCCGCGGATCTGCAAGATGGAGAAACGATTGTCCCGGCACATATTGACCGATAGCGATATTCTGCAGCATGCCCTAGCACTCCTTCGGCACGGACAGTCGTTTCAACACATGAGCGATCAGCTCCTCTTCCCGATACAGGGTAGCAGGGAGGCGAGCTGTGTCCGGCAGCAATTGATTGATTCGCGAGATGAAGGAAACGGTTTGCGGCACGTCGAGGGACAATCCCCGGAGTCTATCAGCCTGTTGGAAAACTTCCTCGGGTCTGCCCTGCATCACCACTTCTCCCCCAGCCAGCACCAGCATGAGATCCGCATAACGCGCTGCTTCCTCCATACTATGTGTGACCAGCAAGGTCGTCAGGTTCTGCTCTCGGTGAATCCGGTGAATCCCTTCCAGAATTGCCTTGCGACCAGCAGGATCGAGACCTGCCGTAGGCTCATCCAAGACAAGCACCTTGGGTTGCATCGCAAGTACGCCAGCGATCGCTACACGCCGCATCTGCCCGCCGCTCAGTTGAAAGGGAGATCTGTCCTTGATCGCCTCGTAGTCCAATCCGACAAGCTCCAACGCTTCTCGCGCCCGAGACTCCGCCATGCTTTCGGGCAGCTCGAAGTTGAGGGGACCAAAGCATACATCTTTGGCGACCGTCTCCTCAAACAATTGGTGCTCCGGATACTGGAAGACAAGACCGATATCCTTGCGTTTGGCAGGGGGAATGCGCTTCGTCGGAGTGATGACAACATCCCCAATCGTGATCTCTCCAGAGGTCGGAGAGAGCAGCCCATTGAGATGCTGGATCAACGTAGACTTCCCCGAACCGGTTTGTCCGATAATCCCTACGAAAGCACCAGAAGGTATCTTCAGCGATATATTTTTCAAGGCAAGCCGTTCAAATGGCGTTCCCTTGCCATACAGATGGCTTACTTGGTCAAAAGTAATCTGCATAGGTGCTCCACCAGCTCCTCTTGATGCAGTCCAAACGGGAGATCGTACCCTTTGGCCACCAGTTCATGGCGGACACGTACCGCGAAAGGCACATCCAAGCCAGCCTCCTGCAGCCGCTCTACCTGTGAAAAAACTTCGCCAGGCTGCCCGTCCATGAGGACCTCTCCGCGATTCATCACGATTACTCTGTCTGAATCGACCGCTTCTTCGGGAAAATGCGTGATATTGACGATGGTAATGCCTTCTTCCCGATTCAGTTTTTTCGCCAAGTGCATGACTTCCTGACGGCCCTGTGGGTCGAGCATGGCGGTAGCTTCGTCCAATATGATGACAGAAGGACGCATCGCCATGATGCCGGCTATCGCTACTCGCTGCTTTTGTCCGCCTGACAACCGATAGGGCTGTGCCAGCGTATAGTCTTCCATTCCGACAGAGTGCAGGGCCTCATCAATGCGCTTGCGCATCTCCTGGGGATCTACCCCCATATTTTCAAGGCCAAAGGCAACGTCATCCTCAACGGTCGCCCCTACAATCTGATTGTCCGGGTTCTGAAAAACCATTCCCACATGACGGCGAATCTCCCAAATCATTTCTCCATTCCTGGTATCGGCACCACTGACCAGAATCGTTCCGCTTTCGGGAAGGAGCAACGCGTTCATCAATTTCGCGAGAGTCGACTTTCCGGAACCGTTATGCCCCAAAACGGATACGAACGATCCCTTGGCAATTGTCAAATCGACTCCCTTTAATACTTCTACCCGTTGACCTTCTTCTCCATCATAGGAAAAAGTGACATTGCGAAACGTCAGCAGGTTCTCCTCGTTCATGGGTCAGTCACATCCCTCAACCTCATCCATCCTGGCAATAAAGAAAAAAGAGTTGAAGCAGAGTCCAGCCTATGACCAGATCTGCCCCCACCCTTTTCGCGGTAGTTTACCAGGTCAGAGATAGAATCCCGTGCCCTCGGTCAAACGACCAGTTTACCATCTATTACACCAGCTCGATGAATGCCATAGGAGCTGCATCCCCACGACGAGGACCGGTTTTCAGGATACGAGTGTATCCACCGTTGCGCTCTTTGAAACGAGGCGCGATTTCATCAAACAGTTTTTGTACAGCATCGCGACCTTCTTCGTTCGCTACTTCTTTACGTACGAAAGCAGCTACTTGACGACGAGCATGCAGATCTCCACGCTTCGCCAGCGTAATCATTTGCTCAGCGATTGGGCGCAGTTCTTTTGCCTTCATCTCGGTCGTTTCAATGCGCTCGTGAATGATCAGGTCCGTTACCAAGTCGCGGAACAACGCTTTACGCGCCGCACTGCGACGACCCAATTTACGGTATGCCATGTTCTTAACCTCCCTTATCACGCTGACTATGCCACGCAGATACATCGGTGCATCGACGTAAGCAAAACCAGATCTGTAGTTCCCTTAAAGGGATCCCGAAGAACAAATGGTGGCCTTGGGCTTCGATACCCTAGTCGTCGCTGCGCAAAGACAAACCGAGCTCAGCCAGTTTCTCTTGCACCTCTTCCAGGGATTTGCGACCCAGATTGCGCACTTTCATCATATCTTCTTCGGTTTTCTGCGTCAGCTCTTGCACGGTGTTAATCCCTGCACGCTTCAGGCAGTTGTAGGAACGAACGGAAAGATCCAGCTCTTCGATGGTCATCTCCAAGACTTTCTCTTTCTTGTCCTCTTCCTTCTCAACCATGATTTCAGCATCTTTCGCTTCGTCTGTCAGACCGACAAACAAGTTCAGATGCTCCGTCATGATTTTGGCGCCAAGACTTACGGCTTCTTCCGGACTGATGCTGCCGTTTGCCCATACCTCAAGCGTCAACTTATCATAGTTCGTCATTTGCCCGACACGGGTATTTTCGACTTGATAGTTCACACGTTTGATTGGCGTGTAGATGGAATCAATCGGAATCACGCCAATTGGCAAATCCTCCGACTTGTTTCCGTCTGCTTGAACATATCCACGACCACGGCCTGCTGTCATACGAATGTGTAGTCGTCCGCCATTCGCCAACGTAGCAATATGAAGATCAGGGTTCAAGATCTCCACATCGCTGTCAGCACGGATATCTCCCGCCTTGACGATGCCCTCGCCTTCCGCATCAATTTCGATGATTTTTTCTTCATCGGAATGGATCTTCAGAGCGAGGCCTTTGATATTCAGGATGATCTCGGTCACATCTTCAACGACGCCCTCAACAGTCGAGAATTCGTGCAGAACACCATCGATTTGCACGGTACGAACTGCCGCACCTGGCAACGAGGAGAGGAGAATCCGTCTCAGAGAGTTGCCAAGAGTAGTTCCATAACCGCGCTCAAGTGGTTCCACTACGAATTTTCCGTACGAGTTGTCGTCGCTTACTTCCACAACCTCGATTTTTGGTTTTTCTATTTCTATCATTAAACAAACCCTCCTTCAAAACGTCGAAATTCTTGGGTGGGCCGCATACGTGCCCACTCAGGAATTTCCCCGGCGGTTTACCGTTTGCGTGCATGACGAGCAAATAAATCAGAATTTACCATTCTAGTATGGACATGTTCTGAACGATATAAACCAGTTACACGCGGCGACGTTTTGGTGGACGGCAACCGTTGTGCGGAATCGGTGTCACGTCTTTGATCATATTCACTTCGAGACCGGCAGCTTGCAGGGAACGGATCGCTGCTTCACGACCAGCACCTGGGCCTTTTACCGATACTTCCAAAGAGCGCATGCCATGTTCCATCGCTACGCGTGCTGCCGCTTCAGCAGCCATTTGCGCTGCAAATGGAGTGCTTTTGCGAGAGCCTTTGAAGCCGAGGGAACCAGCGCTGGACCAAGAGATTGCGTTACCATGTGGGTCTGTGATCGTAACGATGGTGTTGTTGAATGTAGAGCGGATATGCGCTACGCCAACTTCAACATTTTTACGGTCGCGACGACGGGTACGTGTAGCTGCTTGTTTTCTTTTCGCCATGTCAGTTTACCCTCCTTTACTTCTTCTTGTTCGCTACTGTACGACGAGGACCTTTGCGCGTACGAGCATTTGTTTTGGAACGTTGGCCGCGAACAGGGAGTCCACGACGGTGACGGATACCACGGAAGCAACCGATTTCCATCAAACGTTTGATGTTCAGGGAGATCTCACGACGGAGATCGCCTTCCACCTTCACGGATTTGTCGATGTACTCACGCAGTTTAGCTACCTCGTCTTCTGTCAAATCACGGACGCGAGTGTTTACATCTACGCCAGTGGCAGCCAGAATTTTTTGAGACGTGGGGCGGCCAATACCAAAGATGTAGGTAAGAGCGACTTCCACGCGTTTCTCGCGGGGCAAGTCAACGCCAGCAATACGTGCCATGTGTAAAAAGCACCTCCTTGTTTACCCTTGTTTTTGCTTATGCTTAGGATTTTCACAAATAACCATAACGTTGCCTTTACGACGGATAACCTTGCATTTCTCGCAGATCGGTTTAACCGAAGGTCTCACTTTCATGGTTCTTGCCTCCCTTTTCTAGGGGTTTCACTTATTATTTATAGCGGTACGTAATACGTCCGCGGGTTAAGTCGTACGGCGACAGTTCAACAGTTACCTTATCCCCAGGCAGGATACGAATAAAGTGCATGCGAATCTTGCCAGAGACATGAGCGAGGATCTTGTGTCCATTCTCTAATTCTACCCGAAACATTGCGTTGGGCAAAGGTTCAATAACTGTTCCTTCCACCTCAATAACATCGTCTTTTGCCATAGTAAACTCTCCTTTCTTCTGCGCTTCAGTCGGACCATGAGTTTTGCGAAATGATCACACAACGAACTTATCGTCGACACGTTGGACGACAATTTCGGAGAAAACCGAAACCCTCGTTTACGTTCGTGTAAAAATCTCATAGCCATCTTCCGTAATCGCGATGGTGTGTTCAAAATGAGCACATGTTTTCCGATCCACTGTTACTACCGTCCAATTGTCCTCCAATGTGCGGACATAACGTTCGCCGGCATTTACCATTGGCTCAATTGCCAACACCATGCCTGGTTTCAACTGTGGACCCCGATTAGGAGGGCCGTAGTTGGGAACCTGCGGATCCTCGTGCAAGTTTTGCCCAATCCCATGCCCCACATACTCGCGAACGAGTGTGAAGCCGGCAGCTTCTGCATGAATCTGAATGGCATGTGAGATATCGGAGAGTCTGCCTCCTGGCTTCGCTTGCTCAAGCCCCTTGAACAACGATTCCTCCGTTACTCGCAGCAACCTCTGATTCTCTGAGGAAATCGTGCCGACCGGATACGTCCAAGCGGAATCTCCATGAAAGCCTTGAAATTGAGCACCAATATCGAGGCTGATGATGTCGCCTTCTTGTAACGTCCGATTTCCTGGGATCCCGTGTACGAGTTCTTCATTGACTGAAGTACAGATACTTCCTGGAAAGCCACCGTAGCCTTTAAACGAGGGTGTTGCTCCCATGCTTCTGATAAAGGTCTCGGCTAGTTCGTCCAGTTGCTTCGTCGTGACACCAGGCTTGATTGCCTTGGCCAGTTCTTGATGGGTGAGTGCTACGATCCGACCAGCTTCGCGCATAACCTCAAGTTCTGCTTTCGACTTTAGGATGATCATCCGATTACCCTCGCAACAAAGACTTGATCTCTGCAAACACGACCTGGATATCTTGTTCTCCATCGATATTTCTCAGGAGTTCCTGTTTGGAGTAGTAGTCGATAAGCGGCTGTGTTTGAGCGATGTTGACGTCGAGTCGTTGTGTAACCACTTCCGGCTTGTCGTCATCACGCTGGTACAGCTTGCCGCCATCCTTGTCACACACGCCTTCCTCTTGTGGAGGATTGAACAGCGTGTGGTAACTAGCTCCACATACAGGGCAGATCCAGCGACCTGTCAAACGTTCAATCAGGGATTCCCGACGAACATTGATGTTGATCACGTGATCGATTTCGCGTCCCAACTCCCCGAGGGTAGCGGTCAGCGCTTCAGCCTGAGGAACGGTGCGCGGGAATCCATCCAATAGAAAGCCCTTTTTGCAGTCGTCCATCGAGACTCTTTCCCGCACGATCCCGATCACGACTTCATCCGGGACCAGCAGCCCTTTATCCATATAAGACTTGGCCTCGAGTCCGAGCGGCGTTTCGTTTTTGACCGCAGCTCGGAACATGTCGCCAGTCGAAATGTGCGGGATGTCAAACTCTTTAACGATACGTTCTGCCTGTGTCCCTTTACCGGCCCCAGGCAGCCCCATCAGAATTATATTCACGTCCATTCCCTCCGTCCCATAAAGAAAAGCTTACAGAGGCTTTTCCGAAAAAACCAAGGCATTACTTGATGAACCCTTGATAGTGGCGCTTGATCATTTGGCTTTCAATCTGCTTCATCGTATCGAGAGCAACCCCGATGACGATCAAGAGAGAAGTTCCACCAATATAGATCGACGTCGGCAAATTGGCCAACTTGCTAAAGAAAAACGGCAAGATGGCGATCGCCATCAGGAACAATGCGCCAGCCAGAGTCAGACGGTTCAACGTACGTGTAATGTACACCTCGGTGTTTTTACCAGGACGAATACCAGGGATGTAACCGCCATTCTTCCTCATATTTTCCGCCATTTGCACAGGGTTGATCTGTACAAAGGTGTAAAAATACGTGAAACCAATGATCAAGATAGCGTACAACGCCATTCCGATTGGTTCATTCACTTGGAAGTTATGGTAGATCCAGTTGGCAAAGCCAGTACCGGAGGCATCTACCCAGAACTGAGCGATTGTCGATGGGAACATCACGAGCGAAACAGCGAAGATGACTGGAATAACACCAGCAGAGTTGATCTTCAATGGAATATGAGTGGATTGACCACCATACATTTTCCGACCAACAACGCGCTTGGCATATTGCACAGGAATCTTACGTACACCTTGCTGCATGAAGATAACCCCGACAATAAGGGCGAGGATCACCAAGAGGATGATTACGACCTTTACGATACTGAAGAAAAGATTCTGAGACGGATCTGCGAATTGTGTTGCATAGATCGTACCCATTCCGGTTGGAATATGAGCCACGATACCAGCCACGATCAGGATTGAAATCCCGTTCCCGATCCCCTTCTCGGTAATCTGTTCCCCCATCCACATCATGAATGCCGTACCAGCCGTCAAGGTCAATGCAATGAGTGCATAGCTGCCAACCGATGTATCATTAAGCAATCCAGGAGCCATATTGTTGAAGCCGATCGTCATCCCGACGGATTGAATCAACCCCAAAATAATGGTGGAGTAACGTGTCACCGTAGCGATTTTGCGACGGCCCACTTCTCCTTCGCGCGCCCATTGCGTAAGCTTGGGCACTACGTCCATGGAGAGAAGCTGCATGATAATGGATGCTGTGATGTAAGGCATAATCCCCATTGCAAAAATCGAGAAGTTTTGCAAAGCCCCACCGGAGAAGGTGTTCAACAATCCCAACAGTTGGTTGGTGTTTTGCTGAAACAACTCGACGTTTACATTAGGGACAGGGATAAATGTCCCGATCCGAAAGACTACCAGCATCATAAGTGTGAACAGGATCTTACGACGCAGGTCGCCAATTTTAAAAATGTTAGTCAAGGACGCTAACATTAGATCACCTCGGTTGTTCCACCGACTTGAGCGATCTTCTCAGCAGCTGCGCCGGAGAACTTGTGAGCTTTTACGGTCAGCTTCACAGTCAGTTCGCCGTTATTAAGAACCTTCACACCATCGCGGAGCGAGCTGATAACACCGGTTGCCAAGAGCAGTTCAGGTGTTACTACAGTGCCTTCCTCGAAACGGTTCAGCGCATCCAAGCTCACAATTGTGAACTCTTTACGGTTGATGTTGTTGAAACCGCGTTTAGGCAGACGACGGAACAAAGGATTTTGTCCACCCTCAAAACCGAGGCGAACGCCGCCACCGGAACGAGAATTTTGACCTTTGTGACCTTTACCAGCAGTTTTACCAGTACCGCTACCGATACCGCGACCGATGCGTTTACGAGTGTGACGAGAACCTTCTGCAGGTTGCAGTTCGTGCAATTTCATACGTTGCACCTCCTAACTGATTGAAATGCTTTTTACGCTTCTACTTCTTTCACTTCAACCAAGTGCTTCACTTTGAAAACCATACCGCGGATCGCAGCGTTATCTTCTTTCACCACGGACGAATTGATTTTGCGAAGACCCAGTGCTTTAACCGTATCTTTTTGATCGACAGTACGACCGATCAGGCTGCGTTTGAGGGTGATTTGCAATTTTGCCATGTTCATTCCCTCCTTATTAACCCAACAACTCGTCAACAGTCTTACCGCGCAGTTTCGCGACATCTTCCGCTGTTTTCAGACGGCCGAGGCCTTCCAGCGTAGCGTTGACCATGTTGATAGGATTGTTGGAACCAAGAGACTTACTCAGGATATCACCTACACCTGCCAGTTCGAGTACCGCACGAACAGGACCACCCGCGATAACACCAGTACCTGGTGCTGCAGGTTTCAGGAGTACTTTACCGGAACCGAAACGGCAGAGAACTTCGTGAGGAAGAGTCGTTCCTCTCATCGGTACGCGGATCAGTTTTTTCTTCGCGTCGTCAATCGCTTTGCGAATCGCAT
>DASQMM010000649.1:0-2417 GCA_035645495.1 Brevibacillus sp.
GTATCCGTCTGCATTCCTCAGCTCCAGCTTCCCGCGAACCTTGACCCAACTGTCGATGGGGTAGTTTTTGGCCTGTTTGTCTTCCACCAGAATCCCGAATACACTGGCGTCTGCTGTGCAGCAGGAGACTGAAAAGCGGGCCACGACAAACTGCTCTTCCGAAAAATCGGATTGGTGGTAGACGAAGCCCATGGTCTCGATTTCCTTGCCCGCAAATTCCTTGGCATACAACTCCATGGTTGTCAGACCGTCCAAAAATACCTTGTCATCCAGCTTGATCACAGGCTGCTTATACAGGAATACTGCAATGTCTGTGTAAAAGTCACCAAAATCGCTTTCAGCAAAGAGTTGCCTGATTTGCGCTTCTTCCAGCGGAACGGACTTGGCAGGCTCTTGTGATGTCTCTGGCGGCTCTGCATGCTTCCTGGCTTCCGCCTCAAGCAGCTCCCCTTCCTCAGGGTTGGATTTTTGCGGCACATCCTCCCGCTGTGATTCCACCGCAGGCACCGAAGCATTGACCTGCGCCAGTTTTCTGACGTCATTGCTCAGCAGGGTCACACCCAGATTTTCTGCCATCGCACTCCCCAGCGTCTTGTCCGGCATGAATATGCCCATCGCCAAAGGCAGACAGAACAGCCCATATACAATCAGCGAAGTCCAGGGCGAGCGGGGAATTTTATGAGCGTCGCAGTCACAATCATAATCGCTTTGGCCGATGATGAGCTGGCGGATACTCGCTATCGTCAAGATGATCAGGATGCCCAGCGTAACATAGATCAGCATATGCAGCCGAGGTGCCAGATACTGGCTTAGCCTCCCTGTAACAATCATCTCCGCCAGCAAGAACACAAAACCGCTCAATATCAACGTTCGCAATATGTAATGACGTTTCCATTTTTTCTGATTTTGGTCCATTTTTCTACTCCTCTCACACTGGCATCCATAATGTGACGACCAAAACCGTAATCGTCACCGCCAGGATCAGCTTTACCACAAAGCCAAAACGGAATGAATGGAACAACAGCAAGGTCGTTTTCAAGTCCATCATCGGACCGAAGACGAGGAAAGCCAATAGCGAACTACTTTGGAAGGTATTGGAAAAAGAAGCTGCAATAAACGCATCTGCTTCTGAACAAAGCGAGAGGATGTACGCCATGCCCATCATGACCAAATGGGAAGAGAGTGGTGTCTGTCCGATCCCCAGCATGGTTTCCCGACTGACGAAGACTTGCAGCAACGCACTGATCAATGCCCCGAATAGGAGGAATTTTCCCATATCGAAAAACTCATCGACCGCATGGGAAAACGTAGCCGATAGCTTTCCGCGAGAGGCTTCCACATGTCTCGCCTCATGTCTAATTTCTGTCTCCATTCCAAAACGCAGGGGATTTTTCTTAACGAAGAACAATACCAAAATCCCGATCACGAAGGCAACTATCAATGCCGATATGGCACGATACATCGCCATGTCAGGCTGCCTAGCAAAAGCTGTGTAGGTAGATGTCAGCACGATTGGATTGACGATGGGACCCGCCAACAGGAAGACGATTCCCACATGAAGCGGCATCCCCTTCTGGATCAGACGGCGAACCACTGGAATGATGGCGCATTCGCACACGGGGAAGAGCACTCCCAAGAGTCCGGCAAAGGGCAAAGCAATGAATGGATTCTTAGGCGTCCAGCGGCGAACTTGCTCTTCTGTCACAAACGTCTGAATAAATGCGGAAAAAAACACTCCCAGCAAAACAAATGGTATTGCTTCAAGGACGATACTGAGAAAAAAGGTTCTGACATCCAGCCATTTCGGTGACCAAGTAATGAGATTCGCATACAGCGGATTGCTCGTGCCTCCTGTTGTCAGCCAGACGACGGCAAGCCCCAGTATGACCGCTCCCAGGCTGTCACGAAGCAGGCTACGGAAGGTTATCGTCAAGATGCTAACCTCCTATCCATCTAGCGAATTGTATATCTTTTCTATTATATGCGAACCTGTCCAATAATGCCAAATTCTCATTATCATTCAAATAAACACTTGAATATTTGATCTTTTTTTGGTAGCCTTTTCCTTAATCAAGGAGAGAAAAGAAGGGATTACCATGAACGAGTACGATGTCATTGTGGTTGGCGGAGGACAAGCAGGGCTGGCTATGGGCTATTATTTGAGACAGACCAATCGCCGCTTTCTGATTTTGGATTCACAAAAACGGACTGGCGACAGCTGGCGGCAACGATACGACACCCTGGTTTTGTTTACACCCCGTCGCTACAGTGCGTTGCCTGGCCTGGATTTCTCCGGCGAGCAAATGCAGCTGCCCACCAAGGAGGAGACAGCAGATTACCTGGAAATGTACGCCCGCCACTTTGACCTACCCATCCAACATGAAACAACGGTGCTCCGAGTGGAAAAAACGACATCG
>DASQMM010000650.1:0-3147 GCA_035645495.1 Brevibacillus sp.
CGATCGCCCGCTCAATTGCACGGGTAATTTTTTCTCCCACAACCGAGCCCATGCTCGCCATGCGGAAGCGGGAATCCATCACTCCGACGACAATGCGGTTGCCTTCTAGCAAGCCTTCCCCGGTCACGACCGCCTCGTTCAGATTGGTGTTGGCCATGTCCTGCTCCAGCTTCTCCAGATAGCCCGGAAAGCCGAGGGGATTGGAGGTAATCAAATCCGTATCAAATTCTTCGGTCAGTACACCGTCATCCAGCAGTAACGCCAAACGCTCCGGAGCGGATATGGAATAGTGATACTGGCAGCCCTTGCATACGCGCAGGTTCTTCTCCAAGTCTTTGGAGTAGTGAATGGTCCCGCAATGCGGGCATTTATTCATCAGTCCTTCCGGAACTTCCTTCTCACGTACGCCCGCTTCTTTGGCCTGATCGCCAGAAGCGGGGACACGTGTGAGGTTTTCCGATGGGACGGTAGCAAATTTTCGCTTTTTGCCGAAAAGGTCTTTCAGCACCTTTGCACCCCACCTTTCTCTTCAGTGAAGGATCGTGCCAAGTACATCCTGGACCTCTTGAAGCTCGCTTTCAGGGACGAGAATCTCAAATTGCTTGGAAACCTTCGCCTCCCGAACCTTGACCAGGAATCCTTCATCTGTCAAACGTTGCTGTATCCGTTCTGCTATTTTTGCGCTAGGAGCGATGTAGATGACCGTCCACATGCTGGCTTCCTCCTTCATCCTCCAATACAGGTCTGGATCATCATATCACAGCCCAAACGAAGGTCGCAAATGGGGGAAATCATAGCTTGCTGTTCTCCAAATGATGCCTCATTTTCTCTACAGCTACCTGGACATCCCCCGCTCGGATTGCAGCCATGATCTCCCGATGCTCCTGCACCGCAGCCTTCGCCCTGCCTTCTCGAGACAGAGATTCGACGCGTACGCTGTTGCTGTATTCGACCAGCGGCGCCCAGATGCGGTGAAGGATCGAGTTGCGGCTCGAACGGCAGATTACACGATGAAACTGGTAATCTTCCTCCGCGGGAACCTCTCCGCGCGCTACCCGCTCCTCGGCAGCAGCCAGGATCCGCTCCATTTCCTCAAAATGCTTATCCGTCGCACGACGGCACGCCAGACGAACTGCGTCCAACTCCAACATTCTGCGCATCTCGATCAAATCCTTCTTGGACTTGCCATCCTGCAGAATGAAAAAACCCAGGATATCGATCAAACGATTATGCCGATAATGCTTGAGAAATGTGCCTTCCCCCCGGCGCGTCTCGATCAATCCGAGCAGCTCCAGGGCGCGCAACGCCTCTCTTACGGAAGAACGACCTGCACCCAATAGTTCCGACAGCTCCCGCTCGGACGGAAGCTTGTCGCCAACCCGCAAGTTGCGCTCCTGTACAATCTGGTGGATGTGCAGGAGAATCTCCTCGTACACCTTTCGCTCTTGGGAAGAGTCGAGCACCCTGAATCCTCCTCACTGGAACTTCTGTCGCCTGCACTAAGCTGAGCCGCATACAGCTCGCATGGCAAGCATCAGGAGTATGACTGGCTTTTACACTTCCTGATAGGAAATCGCAGTCAGTTTTTTGGTTTTTTCTTTGACAGCCTCTGGATCGACAGTGATCCGTGCTACTCCGCTCTCCATCGCCGCTTTTGCAACAGCCGCCGCCACATTTGGCGCGACGCGTGGATCGAACGGTCCTGGAATGACTTTATCAGCGGACAGCTCTTCTGGAGAGATCAGATCGGCAATCGCGTATACAGCGGCGCGTTTCATCTCTTCGTTGATCATAGTCGCGCGCGTATCCAATGCACCGCGGAAGATTCCCGGGAATGCGAGGACGTTGTTGACCTGGTTCGGGAAGTCGGAGCGTCCGGTACCGACGACAACGGCTCCAGCCGCTTTTGCATCGTCCGGCATGATTTCTGGATTTGGGTTTGCCATCGCGAAGATGATCGGATCGCGGTTCATCGAACGCACCATCTCTTGCGTAACAGCGCCCGCTACGGATACGCCAATAAACACGTCTGCACCCTTCAGCGCATCTGCCAAGTCGCCTTCCAGCTTGCTGCGGTTCGTGATTTTTGCCATTTCTTCCTTGACCGGATTCATCCCGAATGGACGGCCTTCGTATACGATACCTTTCGTGTCGCACATGATGACATCCTTCACGCCCATCGATACAAGCAGCTTGATGATTGCGATACCAGCAGCACCTGCACCATTGGCTACGACGCGAATATCCTCCAGCTTTTTGTCAACCACGCGCAGGGCGTTGATCAGTCCTGCAGCAGTTACGATAGCCGTACCGTGCTGATCGTCGTGGAATACCGGGATGTTGGTCTCTTTTTTCAAGCGCTCTTCGATTTCAAAGCAGGCAGGAGCTGCGATATCCTCCAGATTGACCCCGCCAAAAGTAGGCTCCAATAGTTTGACTGTTTCTACGATTTTGTCCACGTCGGTCGTGTTCAGGCAGATCGGGAAAGCATCTACGCCCGCGAAAGACTTGAACAATACCGCTTTCCCTTCCATGACTGGCATCGCTGCCTCCGGACCGATGTTGCCAAGGCCAAGTACTGCTGTACCGTCGCTGACTACTGCGACCAGATTACCCTTCATGGTGTATTCGTACACTTTGGATTTGTCGTCAAAAATATCTTTGCACGGCTCTGCTACACCAGGAGAATACGCCAGGCTGAGATCGCGTGCGTTGCGTACGGGAACCTTCGTAACTGCCTCCAGCTTCCCTTGATTCATTCTGTGAAGCTCCAATGCTTCCTCTCTGAGATTAGACATCATAACCACTCCATTTCGCGTTTTTCTTTTTGTCATTTCGTTCGGTATGAAAAAACCGCTTATCCATATTCACCATCAGAAGTGGTCTGACCACTTTTTTGATTATGCTCCCATTATAGCAAAACCCGTTGTCCTGTAAACCTGCTGAAAAGAGCAAAAAAGGGAGGACATGGTTCATCCTCCCTGATTTATGGGCAATTCTTTCTGAATTACGCTGTCAGGACCCACAATTTCTCTCGCTTTCTCCAAAAATGACGCATCTACGTCAACGCGGTTGGCATCCGGCAAGCGAATCGTCTGTTTTTTTCCCTCGTAGTAGAGAATCACAGGAATCGTTCCTTTTTTTTCG
>DASQMM010000651.1:0-6318 GCA_035645495.1 Brevibacillus sp.
AAAGGAAGGTATTTGATGATAGAAGTTAACCATTTGCAAAAGGAATTTCGCATCCACCAGGCTAGAGCGGGACTTGGTGGTGCTTTTCGTGATTTGTTCAGTCGGGAGTACAAGACGGTGAAAGCAGTGGATGATCTTTCATTTCAGGTCGAAGAGGGTGAGATGTTCGCCCTGATCGGGGAGAATGGCGCGGGCAAGTCTACGACAATCAAGATGCTGACGGGCATTTTGACGCCGAGTGACGGGGATATTCGCATTAACGGCTATGTCCCTTTCAAGCAGCGGGAAGAGTACGTCCGGTCGATCGGAGTCGTCTTTGGTCAGCGCTCGCAGCTTTGGTGGGACTTGTCCCCGCTGGAGTCGTTTCGCCTGCTGAAAAGCGTCTACAAGGTGGATGAAATCGAGGGTGAGAAATGGCTGCAACGGTTGATCGAGGAGCTGGATATCACCTCCTTCGTCAGCCAGCCGGTACGCAAGCTCAGTCTGGGTCAACGGATGCGGTGTGAGATCGCGGCGTCGCTGATCCACAAGCCTCGCCTGCTGTTTCTCGATGAGCCGACGGTCGGACTGGATGTTCTGGTGAAGCAGAAGATTCGCGAATTTCTGCTCAATCTCAATGAAACGGAAAATACGACGATTCTCTTGACCACGCATGACGTGACGGATATCGAAGCACTCTGCAAACGGGTGCTGGTCATGGACAAAGGCAAGCTGATCTTCGACGGGCTGCTCAGCGATCTGAAAGACAGATGGGGCAACGGGACAGAGATCTCCTTCCAAATGAAAAAGCGCACCCGTGCCGAGGAGCTTCGTCAGGCATTGGGCGAGATGCCCTGTGAGATCGAGCAGGTCAATGACTACATGCTGCGCGTCAAGGTGGCGCACAGCGAGGAAATGCTGCCATTTGTTCTGTCCACGGTCATGTCTACGTTTGAAGTAAGTGATGTGAAAATTCTCGAGGCCAGTACCGAGGACATCGTGCGCAACATTTATTCGACGGACAGAGAGGTAGTCAGCCATGCGTAAGCTGTACATGGAATTGATCCGCATGCGGTTTTTGACCATGCTGGCTTATCGGGTTAACTACTACAGCGGAATCATTATTTACGGGATCAACATCGGGGCGTACTTTTTCCTGTGGTCCGCGATCTACGGCAGCGAGCAGCAGCTGGGCGGGCTTACGGTCGAGCAGATGACGTCCTATGTGGCGATTGCCTGGATGTCGCGGGCGTTTTACTTCAACAATATCGACATGGAGATCGCCCAGGATGTGCGGGACGGGAAGGTCGCCATCGAGATGATTCGCCCCTACAACTACCTGTCGGTAAAGACAGCGCAGGCTTTTGGGGAAGGGATTTTCCGGTTTCTTTTTTTCGCGGGTCCGGGTATTTTCCTGATCAGCCTGGTCATCCCGTTTCATTTTCCGTCGAGCGGGGAGGCTTGGGGCCTGTATCTGATCAGTTTGATGTTTGCCTTCCTGATCAACACGCAGATCAATCTGGTGACAGGCTTGCTTACATTCTTTTTGCTGCGCAACGACGGGATGATGCGGGCGAAGCGGGTCGTAGTCGATCTCTTGTCCGGTCTCGTGCTGCCGATCAGCTTTTTCCCCGGCTGGGCGCAGACAGCCATGGGTTTTCTGCCGTTTCAGGCAGTCAACTATTACCCCAGCCTGATTTTCACCGGAGCGATTACGACAGGCCGCGCCTGGGAGTTGATCGGATTTCAGGTTGCGTGGATGCTGATACTTTTGATGCCAATCCTGTTTATGTGGAAAAAGGCCCGAAACAGACTGGTCGTACAAGGAGGGTAGGACATGCAAAGCATACAAAACGCCAAACATATCTTCGGAATCTTTGCTGACTACCTGGGTCAGTACTTCAAGACCCGTCTGGCCTATCGGGCAGATTTTCTCGGCGATCTGGTGTCTAATCTGATCTCGGAATTGATCAATCTGGTCTTCATCGTGGTCGTGTTTTCCCATGTACCCTTGATGAAAGACTGGACGCGTGACGAAATCATTTTCATCTACGGGTTTTTCCTGGTCCCATATGCGTTATTCTCCATGTTTTTCGGCTTTTGGGACTTTAATGAACGCTATATCATTCGCGGCGAGATGGACCGCATCCTGACTCGTCCGATACACAATCTGGCGCAGGTCTGCCTGGAGTCCATCGCCCCGGACCGCATTTTCGGCGTGATTTCCGGCTTGATCATCATGGGCTATGCCGCGATCCAACTGGATCTGAGCTTTACCTGGTATGATCCGTTCTTGTTCGTCGGCTTGTCGATCAGCGCTGCGCTCATCTACGGCGGCGTCTACACGGCAATCTCGGCAATCAGCTTTTTCTCCGATTCGCGGACAGGGATTACGCCGATGATCTACAATATCCAGCAGTACGGCCGCTATCCGGTCGATGTCTACAACAAAGTTATTCGCTTTGTCCTCACCTACATCTTGCCATTCGCCTTCGTAGGGGTCTATCCGGCAGCGTATTTCCTGCGCAAGGAGACTTGGTATGGCTACGCCGCGATGACGCCTGTCATGGGTGTGATTTTCTTCACAATCGGTGTGTTGGTTTGGAACTTTGGAGTCACCAAATACAGAGGAGCGGGATCATGATCCCGCTCTTTTTGCTTTCCATATGTTCCAAAATAGATTGAGCAAGAAAACGACAAGCAGTTGGACGATGAAGACTGTATCATCATTTGTCCCGTCGTAGAAGAATTGGAAGAAGAAGATGCTCGACACGGCAAATGAAGCGAGGAAGACAAGCGCAGTTCGTAGGAGGCCAAAGAAGTCCTGGAAGAGGTTCCACATGTGATATACACTCCTGTTCTTATCCGTCATTTCGGTTGTAACAATTGTAGCAGAACGAATTGTTTTTACGATACTTCATAAATGAACCGGACTATCGTTGATTACAATAGTCCGGTTTCGAAATGTCTATTTGCTTGCTAACTATTCTTTCTCCAGTACATATTCTTCAAAAGTCTTTGATTCTGGTGTTGAAATTTTTTTACCATCCGCTTGCTTTTTCTCGATTAATTTCCACCGAAGTTCTTCGCTGTCATCTTTCTCGTAGACAAACATTTTGCTAACCCCGTTTTGCTGTTTGACGAAGACCACAGCTTCATCCAAACTGTCATGGATATAGATTGCCGGAGCAAAATCTCCGCTTTCGATTTCCCTGGTTTCGAAGATGGTTTCACCCATTTTCAATTGTAAGAAATTATAGTCATCTTTATCCATATCAGCAGGCCTGTCAAGACTATCCGCCCTGAAAAGTTGATAGTTGTCATCATCAAAGCTAAATGACTCTGCGGCGTCATGATACGCCAATGCCAGACTTTCTTCTATCTGTTGTTTCAAGTACTCTTTGTACTCGGCCTTCTTGCTGTTATTTGCCAAAACAGTAGCGCCACTAATGGATAATGCTGCGACTAGCAAACCGCAAAGTATTATTTTTTTGTTCAATTTCATCAGATTTTACCTCCTATTCAACTAAAAAGTGTGAACTTTTGTATCATCATCGGTTTTGCCGTTTACTGCTGCGAATGCATAGCAAGTAATATCATTCGTGCCATCGGATGTTGTTGCAGTTTTCCCAAGATTAGCTGGACTTTTCTGGAAAGTGTCTTTTCTGTCAACCATGTATTTGCCTTTCTGATAAACCTGCACCATGAGTAAAGCATCGTACTGCCCTTCTGTAAAGGTGGTCGTATTAAGCCCGGCTGCACTCCATGATGTACCTGATTTTGAGACGGTCAGTTTGGCAACAGTTGAAACGGAAATGGCAGCACTTGCAGAAGGAATACTCGACATAAGGATACCAATTCCCACAGCACAGATACCTAATTTTTTCATGTAATCCTTCAATGCTTGTCCCTCATTTTGTTAATCATTTCCAATATTACCTTAAAAATGTATGTTTGCAATAGGAGGAAAGTCCAACCATTTCCAAACCAAGAGGACCAGAAAAAGCTGGCTGAGGAAAAAGGGGAGATAAGCGAAGGTATTTGGGATCTTGACCCAGCCGCAATGGAAAAGGCGGAACACGCACTCAGCGGCCAACCTTGATTCACTTCTACGAAGTGAGCTGCTTTTGGCCGCGGTTCCGCCTTTGGAATGGAGGCGGCCAGGAATGACCCACAGCGAAGATCCCAACCCACCGAAGCGTTCTCCCCTTTTTCCTCTCCTCCACTATAGCTGGTAGACCACCATCAAAAAAGATCGTGTTTCCAATCACGCAGTTAAGAAGCATCCAGAATAGCAAAATCTCGTTTAATCCTTCGCCGCAAACTGCTATCCTGAGGAAAAGAAACAGAAACTGGAGAGGAGCGCGGTTATGAAATCATACGTGGACCAGCCTGATGGCGTATTTCCAGCCGTTTGTTCCCTGGATTGCCCGGACCAATGCGGCTTGCTGCTGCACAAGCAGGATGGGCGCGTGGTCAAAGTAGAAGGAGACCCCGAGCACCCGGTGACAAAGGGGAATATTTGCAATAAAGTGCGCAATATGACCGAACGCCTGTATGATCCCAAACGCTTGCAGCAGCCTCTCAAACGGACAGGGCCCAAGGGGAGCGGCCAGTTCGAGCCGATCAGTTGGGAGGAAGCGATCGAGACCATCACGTCCAAGTGGAAGACGCTCATCCGCGAGCAAGGGGCGGAAAGCATCCTGCCCTACAGCTTCTACGGCAATATGGGCAGGCTGAATGCGGAGAGCATGGACTTGCGCTTTTTCCATCGGCTTGGAGCCAGCCGTCTAGAGCGGACGATCTGCAATTCAGCCGGTGCAGTAGGCTACAGCTACACGATGGGGGGCGCTTTCGGGACAGACCCGGAGGATACCGTCCATACGAAGCTCTTTATCATGTGGGGCATCAATGCGATCAGTACAAATATGCACCAGGTGGTTCTGGCGGAGCAGGCACGCAAGAACGGCGCGAAAATCGTGGTCATCGACGTCCATAAGAATCGGACGGGACAGTGGGCGGACTGGTTCATCCCGATCCTGCCGGGTACGGACACTGCCCTAGCGCTCGGCATGATGCATATTCTGTTTGCGGAAAATAGAGTCGATCAAAAGTTCCTGAAGCAGTATACGGTCGGACATGAGAAATTGCGGGAGCATGTTCGTGCTTATGATCCGGCTTCCGTCTCCGCCATTACAGGTGTCCCGGTTGAGGATATTTACAAGCTGGCGAGGATGTACGCCCAGACCTCTCCGTCTTTTATCCGCATCGGAAACGGTTTGCAGCATCACGACAACGGCGGCATGTGCATTCGCACCATCGCTTGCCTGCCCGCGCTCACCGGTCAATGGCTGGTGAAAGGCGGCGGGGCGATGAAGGGCAACGGCGGATTCCTGGGATTTAACAGAATCGCCCTGCAACGACCGGATGCACTGGATAAGAAAAATACGCGCAGCATCAATATGAATCGGCTGGGTTATGCGCTGCAGGAAATCGAGCCTCCTGTACGCTCTCTCTATGTCTACAACAGCAATCCAGCTCTCGTCGCACCGGAAGGTAATAAAGTGCGGCAGGGATTGGAGCGCGAGGATTTGTTTACAGTTGTGCATGACTTGTTTTTGACCGAAACAGCGCTGTATGCGGACATCGTTTTGCCGGCCACCTCTTCTTTTGAAAATACAGATTTTTACACATCGTATTGGCATCATTATATCCAGCTTCAGCAGCCGGTTATGGCGCCATACGGAGAAAGCAAATCGAATGTGGAAGTGTTTCGTTTGCTCGCCAAAGGGATGGGTTTTACAGACCCCATGTTCGAGGACACCGAGGAAGACCTGATTCGGCAGGCGCTCGACTTCCCGCAAAATCCGTATTTGCAAGGAATCGAGTACGAGACCCTGCTCGAAAAAAACTACGTAAAAGCACGCATTAACGGACCTTTCGTCGAGAAGCTGCCGACACCGAGTGGACGAATCGAGCTGTATTCCAGCCAGATGGAAAAAGCGGGGCTGCCGCCGTTGCCCACCTTTGAGCCACTGCCTGTGGAAAGCGAGTATCCGTACTGGTTCATACCAGGTCCGAACCACAATTTTCTCAACTCCACGTTCTCCAATAACGCGAAGCATGCCCGGATGGAAAAGCAGCCTCGCCTTTATATGAACACAGCGGATGCGAAAACGAATGGCATCGAGGACGGCGATTGGGTAGAGATAAGGAATGATCGCGGTGTTTGCGAGCTGGTCGTATCGGTGGGAGATACTGTCTTGCCTGGTGTCGCCGTCACTCAGGGATTATGGGCGGATTCACCGGATGCCAAGCACTTCGTCAATGCCTTGACAC
>DASQMM010000652.1:0-2660 GCA_035645495.1 Brevibacillus sp.
CTGATGATGAATCGAAAACAGTCGTTTGCTCGAAAGATTGATATTTTTTGCCAAGGAGCAGGAAATGTAAATGTCATGCTGATGGTTGTGATTTTTCTTTTGGCAGGTGCCTTTTCAGAAGTGGCAAAAGGTACAGGGGCAGTGGACTCAACTGTTAACTTTGCTCTCTCGGTCGTTCCGCAAAACCTGATTGTCGTAGGCTTGTTCATCATTGCCTGCTTTATCTCCCTGTCAATGGGTACATCGATGGGAACGATTGTTGCACTGGCGCCAATAGGTGTTGGGATTAGCGAGCATACCGAACTTTCCATGGCTTTAGTAATCGGAGCGATTATTGGCGGTTCGATGTTTGGAGATAATTTATCCTTTATTTCAGATACAACCATTACTGCGGTTCGTTCACAAGGTGCACAAATGAAGGATAAATTTAAGGTGAATTTTTGGATTGTACTACCGGCCGCTCTTGTAACGTGCATGATTCTATGGGCCATCACGATGGGAGAAACGGCACCAGTGGAACATGCAAGCTATCATTTGGTAAAAATTGTCCCGTATATTTTGGTTATTATATTGGCGTTGGCTGGAATAAATGTTTTCCTTGTTCTAGCATCAGGGATTGTTCTTGCTGGGGCTGTTGGCTTGGCGGATGGCAGCTATCAAATAATGAGCCTTTTGCAAAAGATTGGCCAAGGAATGGCAGGCATGTATGAAATGGCCTTTCTTGCGATATTAATTGCTGGTATGGTAGAGGTTATGAAATATAACGGCGGAGTTGACTTTCTGCTTCACCTTGCGACACGAAAGATTACATCGAAAAAGGGTGCTGAATTTGGGATTGCCGGTCTTGTGGGCTTAACGAATATATCGACGGCCAATAATACGATCGCTATATTAATTGCCGGTCCGCTTGCAAAAAATATCGCTGACCAGTATGGAATTGAACCGCGAAAGTCCGCAAGTATTTTAGATCTCTTCTCCTGTACAATTCAAGGCCTTCTGCCTTACGGAGCCCAATTCCTGGCGGCCGCAAGCGTAGCCGGAATATCGCCAGTCAGCATCATGCCCTACTCTTTTTATCCCATCCTCATCGGGATTTGCGGAGTCATCGCTATCCTAATCGGATACCCGACAAAAAAGAAAGCCAAAAACTCAGCATAATAAAATGGCGAGGCATTTGGAATGAAAAAAGAGTGAAAGTGGCATCTTCCCCACTTTCACTCTCTTTATTTAAGCAAAAAACGTTTTTGGTGCTTTGCGCCATTCGCCAAGCAGCGTTTCTTGCTCGGCAGTAATCGTACCTTGCTCCCTCGCTGCTTCCAGCAACGCCGTGTAATGGGAAATGGTCGTGCACGGAATTCCCGCGTCAGCGAACAAGGCTTCGGCATCCGGGAACTGATAGCTGAAGATCGCCGCGACTCCGAGCACTTCGCCTCCCTCTGCCTGTACGGCCTGCGCCGCTTTAAGCGAGCTTCCGCCTGTCGAGATCAGGTCTTCGATGACAACCACTTTTTGACCAACAGCCAGCGCGCCTTCGATCTGATTCTGGCGGCCGTGGCCTTTTGCCTTGTCACGCACGTAGATCATCGGCAGATCCAACTGCTCTGCCACCCAAGCAGCGTGAGGAATCCCAGCTGTCGCCGTCCCCGCTACGACCTGTGCTTCTGGGTATTTTTCGCGAATCAGTTCGGCAAACGCCTGGGCGATCTGGCGGCGAACGGACGGATAGGACATGGTGATCCGATTGTCACAGTAAATCGGCGATTTGATGCCGGATGTCCAGGTAAAGGGGTGATCAGGGCGCAGATGGACTGCACCGATGGCAAGCAAGCTGCTCGCGATTTCTTTCGCCTTCGTCATGCTATCATGTCCTCTCTTTTCCAGATGGGGTTGTAGTAGCTCGTATAGGGGGCGGATCTACCTGCGGTCTGCCTCGACCGCTTGCACGATGCTCTCCCAAGCAGCTGCCGGGTCTTTCGCTGCGGTGACGGCACGGCCGATTACCAGATAGTCACTGCCGAGTCTAAATGCCTGCTCCGGGGTGGTGATCCGCGTCTGATCGCCTTGGTCGGTGCCCAGCGGACGAATCCCCGGGGTAACGGTAACGAAGGATTCTCCCAACGCGTTTTTGATCACAGGGACCTCCAACGGAGAAGCGACGACGCCATCCAGACCTGCTTGCTTGGTCATTTTCGCATAGTGCAGAACGACATCCTCGACGTCCCCTGCAATTGCCAATTCGTCGTTCATCATCTGCTTCCCGGTAGAAGTCAGCATCGTGACGCCGATCAGCAAGGGAGCAGCAGCACCTGCCACTGTTCCCTGCTCCAATCCTTCGCGTGCCGCTTCCATCATGGCTACTCCGCCGGCCGCATGCACATTCACCATGTCCACGCCGTGACGCGCAAGGCTGCGCATAGCGCCTTTTGCCGTGTTGGGAATGTCGTGTACCTTCAGGTCGACGAAGACCTTCAGTCCCAGCTCCTTCAGGTAATGAAACACGGCTGGTCCTTCTGCATAGGTCAGCTCCATGCCGACCTTTACGTAGCGTATATGTCCCTGCAGAGAAGTCAGGCATTGCTTGACCTCTTCCAGTGTAGAAAAGTCGAGCGCGACGATCATGCGCTCACGAATATCGATGGTTTCCGGTTTCACACTGCCTC
>DASQMM010000653.1:0-1798 GCA_035645495.1 Brevibacillus sp.
CACGTTGGAGAAGGGGATGGTCATCAGACAGGATCCTGCTCCGCCGATGAGATTGAAGGAAAAGGCAACCGTCACGATTTACGTAAGCAAAGGGCAACAGGCGGAAGACATGCCCAACCTGATTACACTGTCGCGTTCGACAGCCGAAGATATGCTGAAGCGAATGGGCTTTAAATCAGAGAACATCAAGTTCGTGGAAGAAGAGGATGACCAGGCAGAAGCAGGCATCGTCATCGATCAGAGTCCGGCGTTCAACGAGAAAGTCTACCCGAGCAAAGATACCGTGACAGTCAAGGTAAGCAAGGGAAAATCCTTCGTCAAGATGCCGGAAGTCCGTGGAAAGACGGTTGAAGAGGCGACAATCGAGCTCTTGAAGGCAGGTCTGGAAGTAGGGGACGTCACCAAGGAGCCTTCGTACACCACCCAGGAGGCGGGCAGAGTCCTCTCTACGCATCCGTACGACCCTGGCATGCAGGTGGAAAAAGGAGTGGCGATTCCGTTGACCGTAAGCAATGGACAATTCCCATTGGATGCCAAGTCATACAATGTACCGGTCTACGTGCAAGTCGTTCCCGGCGAGACGGTCGACTTCAAGATCGAGGTCTCGGACGCTCGCGGCGACAAGCAGGTAGCTTACCAGGACGTCATCACGGAAAGCAACGAATTTGACGTGCCGATCGTGCTCTCGCCGCAGAAGGATGCCGTAATTCGCGTTTTTATCAAAGGGCCGAACAATCAATACAATGAATATCAAACCATTCCTATATCGTACAACAGCTTGCAGTAGATAAGTGGAGGTACTTGAATGCCAGAGGGACGGATTGTCAAAGCGCTAAGCGGTTTCTACTACGTAGCGGACGGGGACCGCGTCTACAGTTGCCGTGCGCGCGGCTTGTTCAAGAAAAAAGGAGCGAAGGTGACACCGCTCGTAGGCGACTGGGTCGTTTATGATGTCATCAGCGAAGAAGAAGGTTATGTCATGGAGGTGGGCGAAAGGACCAGCGAGCTGGTTCGCCCGCCCATTTCCAATGTCGATCAGGCCGTCTTGGTCTTTTCCATGTTCAAGCCCCAATTCAGCCCGCTGTTATTGGACAAGTTTCTTGTACATACGGAGAAGGCGGGCATCGACTCTGTGATTGTTTTGTCCAAGGCGGACCACGCTTCGGAGGAGGAGATCGCAGAGATTGTCGCCAAGTACACAGCGATCGGCTACAGGGTCATTCCCACCTCCAAGGTGGATCAGCGCGGAGTCGAAGAAGTCAAGGAATTGCTGCGCGACCGCATTTCTGTATTCGCAGGGCAATCCGGTGTAGGCAAATCCTCGCTGATCAATCTCTTGTTTCCCGGCATCAGCCTGCAGACTGGAGATGTCAGTGAAAAGCTGGGGAGAGGAAAGCATACGACCCGTCACGTCGAGCTGATTCCGCTGGAAGGCGGCGGTTACGTAGCGGATACGCCGGGATTCAGCTCCCTGGAGTTCATGGATATGGATGAGCTGGATCTGGCGGAGGCGTTCCGGGATTTTGCTGTGCTGAGCTCAGACTGCAAGTTTCGCGGCTGCCTGCATATCAGCGAGCCCTCCTGTGCGGTAAGGGCTGCTCTGGAGGCAGGGGAGGTCAGCAAGGAGCGCTACGAGCACTACAAACAGTTTCGAGAAGAGCTGAAAGAATATCAACGGAGGAACAAACCATGGTAAAAATCGCACCATCTATCCTGTCAGCAGATTTTGCCCGTCTGGGTGAAGAAATTCAGGATGTCGAACGGGGAGGAGCAGACTGGATTCACGTCGATGTCATGG
>DASQMM010000654.1:0-2357 GCA_035645495.1 Brevibacillus sp.
CGAATACTGCTGACATCGTGCTCCCTCCCTATCGTTTGATCAGGTTCAAGATCTCGGCGGCAGCCTCTTCAGGCAAAAAAGACCCGGTATCTACGGCGTATCCTTGTTCACGCAATTGGTACAGGATGTCCACAGCTTCCGGTGTCCCGATGTGATGTTCATGCAGCAGTGACGAGTTGCCAAAAATTTGTCGCGGTGTACCTTCGCACGCAATTTGTCCGTTTGCCATGACATAGACGCGCTGGGCCAGCCGGGCGACTTCCTCCATGTTGTGCGAGACGAAAATGACAGTCAGTCCCTCCTCCTGATTCAGCCTGCGGATGCGCTGCAGCAGTTCATTGCGGGAGCGAGGGTCAAGACCAGCCGTCGGTTCGTCGAGCACGAGCACATGCGGACGCAGCGCGAGCACACCCGCTAAGGCCACCTTGCGCTTTTGACCACCGCTCAGAGCAAAAGTCGGCCGATCTTTCATCTCGTCAAACGACAATCCGACCAGCTCCATCGCCCACTCTACCCGTTCCTTTACTTCCGCAATCGGCAGGCCCATTTTAAAGGGACCATAAGCAATATCATCCCCAACCAGCTTTTCAAACAACTGGTCCTCCGGATTTTGAAACACAAGTCCTACTTGGCGCCGAAGCAGTCGAATGTCCACCTTCGGATCGGAGACGTCCAGACCGTTGACGATCACTTTTCCTGACTGCGGTCTCATTAACCCGTTCAAATGCTGGATCAGGGTCGATTTGCCAGAACCAGTGTGTCCAATGATGGCGATGCACTCTCCCCGTTCAACCTGGATACTCACCCGATCCAGTGCCTGGTGAGCCAGAGGGGTTCCCTGCATATAGACATGCGACAAATCCGTTACATCTACGATGGGATTGGTCATGTACCGCTCGCCTCCGCTTGTTTGATCACATGACGATTTACTTCCTCGACCACTTCTTCGTTGGCGATTAGGTTGGGGGAGAAGGGTTCCCACTGTTGATGAACCAAGGCAGCTATACGGCTTGCGTCCGGAACATCCAGGTGCAGCTCTCGCAATCTCTCCTGATGGGCAAATACTTCTCGAGGTGTTCCCTGCAACACGATTTGCCCTGCTTCCATGACGACGACCCGATCCGCTTCCGCTACTTCTGACATGTGATGCGTCACCGTCACGATCGTCATGCCCTCTCGATGGAGCTTGCGAATGACCGCGAGAATATCCTGCCTTCCGTAGCTGTCCAGCATGCTGGTCGCCTCGTCCAAAACAATGCATTGCGGCCTCATCGCCAGGATTCCCGCGATGGCGATCCGCTGCTTTTGCCCCCCTGACAAATGATGGGGAGGCCGATGGCGAAATGCACTCATTCCAACCGCCTCCAAAGAGGTATCGATCCGCTCTCTCATCTCCTGGGCGGCAATCCCGATATTCTCGAGCCCGAATGCCACATCATCTTCGACAATCGTGGCAACGATCTGATTGTCCGGGTGTTGAAAGACCATTCCTACCTGGCTTCTGACCTCGTAGATGCGTTCACGGTCACGCGTGTTGATTTGGTTTACGTAGACATCACCCGTTTTGGGAGTCAGGATACCGTTTAAATGCTTGGACAGCGTCGATTTACCTGAGCCATTGTGACCGATGATCGCCAGGTACTCGCCGGGATAGACATCTAGCGAGACGTTCTGCAAGACGGGAATCTGTTGATCCTGGTTTACCTTATAGGAAAAAGAAACGTTCTCAACTCGAATGATGGGGTGATCGGCAGTCATAGGCTCCCTCTCCTTCACAGATTTCACGTTGCGCATTCGGCTCATCCTGCGCGAACAAGTGTATATGTTTTTAATTTTCTGTAAATTATATTCATGGAGACCGTCTGGATATCACTCCCTCTCCTAGTTCGTCCGAACCTTTTCGGGAAATAGGGCAAGTGGACAGCTTTCGATCCTGCTATTCCTTTCACTTCTTGCCGCTCCCAAAAAGTCCTTCTGTCTTCGGAAAATTTATTCGCCATCCAGACGATACTGCCTACATGCTTCCTTCTTTGCTCTCCTCCGATCGCTCAAGCAATTGCCCCACTTCAGCGGGAGGCTTGCGCGGCCGCCGCTTCGTTTTCCGCTTCTTTTTTCGCAGTACAAACAAAGCCAACAGCAGCAGGCCAAGAGATGCAAGTTGGAGCGGTTGAAGCATCTCGGGATGGAACCATCCGCTCATGACAATCAGATGAAAGAGAACAGCCATGTAAATCAGTATCGAGGCCAGATTTTGCGCTTTCATGTATGAACCCCTTCCCTTCGCCATCCGTGAAGAAGACTCCCGCTTCTCCGATTTCGCTTGGCGGGAGTCCTCCTTCGAATCATGATGGTTGCCT
>DASQMM010000655.1:0-17998 GCA_035645495.1 Brevibacillus sp.
AGAAGGAGAGGCACTGGAGTTGACATCGGTGCAACACAATTCAGCGGAGATCTGCTCGCAGACGCTGAGCAGCCGACGGAAGACGAGCCTTCTTTGACAGTACTGCCTTCCGAGCCAGAGCCAAGCGTAGAGCCCGCCGAGGGCGGAATACTCGTAGACGGGAACTTCTCCGACTGGACGAGGCTGCCGGTGTTGAGCGAGGGCAAATCTCGCGTACGCCAAATCAAATCCGTGATCGCCGACCAAGAGCTGCATGTGCTGGTAACAGGCAGTTTGCTTGGTGATAAAGGACAACTCTATCTGAACACCGACCAAGATGCAGATACGGGTTTTCAAGCGCCTTTCTGGAACGGCAGCGGAGCCGATTATCTTTTGGAGAACGGGACTCTGTACCAGTATAGCGGAGAAGGAGATACCGACTGGAGCTGGACCAAGGTTCGCTCCTATAAAAAGGATGGAAAGTTTGTCGCGACATCGACCGTCGTGGAGGTCTCCTTGCGGCTGGAGGATCTCGGCGTCGACTCAGGAGATCCGGTCTATATCGGTTACGTATGGAAAGATTCTCACGCAGATAAGCTCCCTCAGGAAAGCAGGATGATCGAGGTACACGATGGGATTGCTCCGTCTCAGCTGAGCGATTCGACAAAAGACGAGACTGCTGAAGCAGTGGAGTTCGGAAAGAATTGGAGCAAGGTGGAAGCGTTGAGTACAAGTGATTCTACCCCACGGGTACTAAAAGTTACCCATGACCGGGATTTCCTCTATATCCTGGTAGAGGGCAGCGAACTGCTGACGAAAACGCAAATCTACCTCAATACGGACAACCGAAGCGACAGCGGCTATAAAGCCTCCAACTGGACGGCCGGAGGCGCGGAATATCTGTTGGAGTACGGCATTCTTTATCGCTATACCGGGACGGGATCAAGTTGGTCCTGGAAAGAGCAAACAGACCTGACTCACAGCAATCGTTGGGATGAACAAGACGAACGGATTGAAATTACCATTCCATTGAAAGAACTGGGTCTGCAACAGGGTGACAGCATAACGCTTGGCGTGCTGAAAGACGACAACAGCGCGACACAGTTGCCAGTAAGCGGAGAAATGCAAGGATACACGTTTAAGCAGTAAATGAAGCGCTAGCTGAGATGAGCAAAAGAATCTGATTCTGTCAGGCACGAATGACGCGAAGTTTGCGGCTGTGGAATGACAGAATCTATTTTTTTTGTTTCTGCTAACTAGAAAATGACGAGTGGGCGGTGAATTTGTTTGAAAGTACTAGTAACGGGTGGGTACGGTTTTATCGGCTCTCACGTAGCTGACAGGTTTCACAAGGAAGGGCACGAGGTATACATCATCGACAATCTCTTCACGGGACAAAAGAAAAACATAGACTTTAAGCATAAAGGGTATGTGTTGTCAGTGGAGGACGAGAAATGCGAGGAGATTTTTAAATCAAATAAATTTGATGTCGTCGTTCACATGGCTGCGCAAGTCAGTGTTCCAACATCCATTACGAATCCCATGCAAGACACGGAATCAAATGTGCTGGGGCTCGTAAATATGCTCAATTTGTCCAAAAAGTATCAAGTCTCCAAATTCATCTACGCATCCTCCGCGGCAGTCTATGGAGAAAAATCGGAGCTTCCGATCAAAGAGACGGATGCTTGTGCCCCGATCTCCCCGTATGGCATCAGCAAATGGGTCGGGGAGTCGTACTGTAAAAAGTGGCAGGAGATGTATGGATTACAGACACTCGGGTTTCGTTTTTCCAATGTATACGGTCCTAGACAGGATGCGAGGGGAGAAGGCGGGGTCATTGCGACGTTTATCAGCCGTATGATCGCTGGACAACCTCTGCATGTTCATGGGGACGGCAACCAGACACGGGACTATATCTATGTAGAAGACGTGGCGGACGCGATTTTCCGAGCCTCCTATTCCCCGCTTACAGGCATCTACAATCTTTCGACAGGCACGGAGTTTCGTGTCAATGAGATCGTTGAGGTGTTGAATGCACCGCAAGTCGAGCACGTAGAGAAAAGGCCTGGCGATATCGAACGATCCGTGCTTGACAATACGTTGATCAAGCGCGATCTTGACTGGACGCCGATGTATTCCATTCAGGAAGGTCTCGAGCGTACATACCGGTATTTTGAACAGGAGTGGGCGAAGGCAGAAGCAGCGGCCACGGCAGCGGTCGAGTCTTCTGCTTTAAAAACGGCGTCTCGCCACGCTTACAAGTTTCTGATCCCGTACGCCGAGAATCTGCTGGCGTTTGCCCTGACAGCATGGCTGACACTAAGTCAGCAGTACAGTTCATACGGCGCTATTGATGTGAAGCTGTTTTATATCACGATCATGGGGAATCTCTACGGCAATCGCCAATCGATTCTGGCAGTCGTCTTGTCGATCGGATTGTTCCTTTACCAGAAGCTGACGGACGGCAGGGAGTTCATCTCCTTATTGTACGACACGGATTTCTTTTTTCAGATCGCGATCTACCTCTTCATCGGCCTGGTAGTTGGCTATTCGATCGACCGCAAGAATGCCCAAATTCAAAATCAGGAGCAGAAGCTCGAGGAGATGGAGGGCAAATATGCATTTTTGCATGACCTGTACAACGAGGTACGCGAAGTAAAAGAAGAGCTGCAGATGCGCATCCTGAAATCCGGTGACAGCTACGGCAAGATCTATTCGATTACAAAAGAACTGGAAAGTCTGGAGCCAGAGCAAGTGTTCCACGCGACAGTAAACGTCGTGAAATCCATTATGAATGCACCCACTGTTTCGATTTATACGGTCAACCGAAGTGGTACCTATCTTCGCCTGGTGGCTCATTCCAGTGCTCAGGATTTGCAAGCCCCCAAATCATTGAAGGTCGCGGAGTACGACTACATCCAAGCGATGTTGGCAGATGGCAAGGTTTTTGTAAACAAGCAGCTGTCGGCAGGAGCTCCGCTGATGTGTGCGCCTATTTATTACCGTGACCAGATTGCGGCTGTTGTCGCCATCGACGGACTCTCCTTCGAAACGTTTTCCTTGTATCACCAAAACCTGTTCAAGGTGACAACGGATCTGGTCTCGTCGGCTTTGTCCAAGGCGTTTTCCTTTATAGAAGCCACCGAAAACCAACGCTACGTGGAAGGAACACCGCTTTTGCGGCCAGAGGCATTCCAGGTCATATTACGGTCGAAACAGCTTGCAAAGGAACAAAATCAAACCCCATACCTGCTTCTGAGAGGGAATCAAACGGATCGGCAGTTCGCTGACTTGTCAGGCATGCTGGAAGGCATGCTGCGGGAGACAGACTATATCGGTCTTGATGAAGACCATCGCCTCGTCGTCCTGCTTTCCAACACCAGTTTGGAAGATGCAAATCATGTGCTCAGCCGGTTTGCCCAGAAGGGGATTTCTCTCCAGGTAGCGGAAGAGGAGCTGTAGCATAGCATGGCGGAAATCTTGTTTGTGGTATACGTGCTGCTGTCTGCGGTGTTGCTGGCCATGCGCTACCGGAAATCATGGAGGGACTGGCTGTTGCGCCTCGTGCTGGTAACAGTTTTTCCGGTCATTGGCTGGCTGTTCCCCCTATTTTGGCCGAAAAGCCTCCTGGCTGAGGCCGACGAGGAGTTTCATGATTACGTCTCCCGTCAACAGGAGGAGCATCAAATTAGACGTGTTGGTATTTACACAAGGATCGAAGCAGAGAAGGAGCTTAACGTGATCCCCATAGAAGACGCGTTGTTGATCAATGAGCATCGGACGCGTCGAAGAGTGATGATCGATGTCCTGAAGCAGGACGCGAATCAGTATCTGGAGATTCTGCAACGCGCAGTTAGCAACGAGGATACTGAGACCTCTCACTACGCTGTAAGCGCGATTATGGAAGTGAAGCGTAAAATGATGCTCGCCCTGCAGGATTTGTCCGTACGGTATGAGAACGACAAGGCCGATGAATACCTGGTTCGGACGTATGCAGAGGTATTGAAAGGATTTATGAGCAGTGGATTTTTGGACGAGCGTACTTTGTTAAAGCATCGCTACACCTACCTGGAGGTCTTGGGAACGCTGACGGAGCTGACGGAAGACTCCGAGTGGGCCTATCAGGAGAAAGTGGATGTGGAGATTGTGCTGGGCATGTTCGCGGAGGCAGAAGCGACCGGCAAGCAATATCTGGAGAAGCACCCGCTGAGTGAAGAAGCGTATCTGTGCTTGATGAAGGTATATTTTGCGATGAAATCAGAGGACAAGCTGTATGAAACACTAGACAGACTGAAACAGACGCCATTGCGATTGTCCAATCACGCACTGACACTCGTCCGATTCTGGTCGGAGGGAGCTTAAGATGCAAAAGGAAGTTGGTTTTCGACGAAATGTATATTTGATTATGCTCACGATTCTGGGCCTTGCTGTTTTGATACAAGTTTCAAGGTCACAACTCGTGCTGCAATTCAAGCATAACGATGAACTTTTAAAGGAACGTGAAGTGCTCATTGCGCGAGCTGCTGCGGCAGATTCGCAAGCAGCCGGAGTCATGACGGATGAGCTGTATTGCCTTGCCTACTTGGGTGATGACGCACCGAGTGTGGAATTGAAGAACAATACTGCGCGCACGCTGTCTTATCTGAAGCGGCAGATCCAGGAAGTAGATTTGAACAAAGATGTCATTGACTATGACGCATGTACAGCGGTTTTGCTTGCTACTGGCGAGCTTGACGCGTTGGAGAGCGGAGCTGGTCTGGAGGAATTCGTCCATCGCGGCGGAGCGGCGCTTCTCATGACAACACCCGTCATCGGGGATCGCTTTCATCAGATGTATCGCAAATTAGGGATCATCGAGTTTGAACAACCCGTTCTCTCCAAAGGTGTTCGTCTCCTATCGAACGTGCTCATTGCAGAGAAGGGGCTGGAGGTAGGGGAAGAGATTGTGTCCAATGTCTCCAATCCGGTAGAGCTGGATGCTGAGTCCACGAAGCTGATCGAAAGTGAGGATGGAATCCCGCTGATGTGGAAACGCCAATACGGCGCGGGGAATTTCATCGTCTACAACGGGGATAAGCTGCATTTGAAAAACAGCAGAGGTTTGATTGTTGGAGCAGTAAGCTTGATGCAGCCCGACTTTCTCTATCCCATCTTCAACTCGAAAATCTTTTTTATCGATGACTTTCCTTCACCGATCGCCAAACGCATTCATCTGTCCATCTATCGGCAGTATGGCATGGATTTGCCCACCTTTTTCCAAGATGTATGGTGGCCGGATATGTTGAAGGCAGCCCGCTTGTACAATGTCAAGTATACGGCAGCAGTCATTCAATCCTATAACGATGAGGTCAATCCACCGTTCAGGGACCCGATCGACCAGGAATGGCATCAGCTGGTTTCCTATGGGCGTGAAGTCATCAAGAGTGGCGGAGAAATCGCCGTACACGGCTATAATCATCAATCCCTGCAGACCAATAAGGCTATTGCGGATTATCTGGGCTATCAGATCTGGAACAGTCAGGAAGATATGGAGGAATCCATCAAGGAAGTGAATCGGTATCTCAAAACGGCATTCCCGAATTTTACTCCGATGTCCTATGTTCCTCCCTCCAATGTGCTGGGCAGAGAGGACGGACGAGAAGCCCTGAAAAAGGCCTGGCCCCAGATGTCTGTTATAGCCTCCTTGTACGATACGGACTACGAGGGGCGGGCGTATGTACAGGAATTCGAGCTGTCCAAGGATGGCATTATCGAAATGCCGCGGATAACCTCGGGATATTTTGAAACGCCATATACCAGATGGCTGGA
Organism: Brevibacillus sp.; assembly: GCA_035645495.1. GTDB lineage: Bacteria > Bacillota > Bacilli > Brevibacillales > Brevibacillaceae > Brevibacillus. The sequence continues at coordinate 5,788 of DASQMM010000655.1, forward strand.
AGCCAATGCAATAACTTCTGTCGGCGTATTCTCCCATTTTCTGCACCCGGACGATTTGCTCGACCATGCCAGAGGCAGGGACCAGACCTGGGAAAAGCTGTACCAGGATTTTTCGGATTATCTGGAGCGTTTGCACCGTACTTACCCATGGATGCGGGACATCACTTCTACAGAAGCAGGCTTTGATATGGTCAACGTGCTCCAGACAAAGGTACATGTGACAAAAGAACCTCAGCGCATCAAGGGAGAAGTGGATCAATACAAACAACCGCTCTACTATGTGTTGAGGACAGAACGGAAAATTGGTGCACAAGAGAACTGCACGGTTCAGAAAATCGATGAGAATGTCTACCTGGTTATGGTGACGGGCTCGACATTCTCGATAGGGTTAGGGGGATGAGTCTATGAGGATCTGTATCATTGCCGAAGGTTCGTATCCTTATGTTACGGGTGGCGTGTCCAGCTGGATTCATAACCTGGTCCTTCAGATGCCCCAGCATGAATTCGTGATTTATGCCATCGGGGCTCAAAGCAAGCAAAGGGGTCAATTCAAATACGAGATCCCTCCCAATATCGTCGAGGTAAAAGAGACTTTTCTCGATGAGTACTTGAATGAGGAGGGAAAGTGGGGCAAGCAGTTCCGCATTCCCCTTGAGCAAAAAGAAAATATACAGATGCTGCTTGGTTTGGAAGGCGAGGTACAGTGGAATCAACTGTTTGATTTTCTAAGAAACGGCCGCTTTCGCAATGCGGCTGATTTTCTCTCCAGCAAGGATTATTTTGATCTGTTGGACGATTTTTGCGAGAAGCAATATTCACTGGTGCCGTTCACGGAGATGTTCTGGACGGTTCGCTCCATGATTTTGCCGCTGTTTCTTGCGATTCGGAATGAAATTCCCAAGGCGGATCTCTACCATAGTGTGTCTACCGGTTATGCAGGTGTCGTTGGGGCGTTGGCCAAGCATGTTCACGGCAGTCCCTTGCTGTTGACGGAGCATGGCATCTATACCCGGGAGCGGGAAGAGGAGATTATCAAGGCAGAATGGGTGAAAGGATATTTCAAAGACCTCTGGATTCAATATTTCTACCGTCTCTCGACTTGCGCGTATCAAGCAGCGGATCAAGTAACGACCTTGTTCCACCACAACAAGGAAATTCAAGTCGAACTGGGCTGTGAAGAATCCAAAATCAAGATTATTCCCAATGGCGTAGATATCGATGACTATCGCGATTTGCCAACAGGGCCAGAGGACTCCAACATTCGAATCGGCGCAGTGGTACGCGTCGTACCGATCAAGGATATCAAAACCATGCTGCAGAGTTTTGCGGTGATCAAACGCGAGATTCCGCAAGCAGAATTTACGATTATGGGACCGTACGAAGAGGATGAGGAGTATTACGAGGAATGCCTGCAACTGGCCGCAGCGTTGGAACTGGAAGATGTGACGTTTACCGGATCGGTACGGGTAAAAGATTATCTGGGCAAAATGGACATTCTCGTGCTGACAAGCATTAGCGAGGGGCAGCCGCTGGCGATTCTCGAAGGAATGGCCAGCTCCAAGCCGTTCGTCGCCACGAATGTAGGAAGCTGCAAAGAACTGCTCTACGGATTGAATGACGGCATCGGTCCTGCTGGCTTGATCGCACCAGTCATGCACTATGAACAGATCGCCCAGGCCGTCATACAGCTTTGCCGGAACAGCGCGCTTCGGGAAGAGATGGGGCGCAATGCATTTCACCGTGTTCGAAAATTTTACCGCCAGGAGGATGTCATTGCTGGCTATCGCTCGTTATATGAATCGTTGGGGGGTGAGGAAAAATGGCAGGGATTGGCTTCGAGCTAAGAAAATTGTTTCGTGATCAAGGGCTGATCAACAACGTCAAAGCGTATGCCTACTCCTCATTGACGACGGTCGGTCCCATGATCCTGTGCATGGTTCTGATTATTGCACTGCAACGAATCATGTCGGCTGCCAACAACAGCTATATCGAATGGGAATTGTACATTGCAACGGTATCGTATTGCTTTGTCTTTTCCATCATTTTCACCAGCGGTATTTCCATGGTGCTCACCCGGTATGTGGCCGACATGATCTACGAGAAAAAGTATGATCGCTTGATGTCTTCCTATTACGGCGCTTTGATCCTGATTCTCCCGATCGGAGCTATTCTCGCAGGATGGTTCGTGAAGGATGTATCTGCTGGACTCGATTATAAGATTGCCGCCTACTTGTTTTTCATGGAATTGATCGTGATCTGGCTTCAAGGCGTGTATCTCTCCGCGTTGAAGGATTATATCCGCATCGTCAGGAGCTTCATCATCGGGGTAGTAGCAGCATTGGTCAGCGGCTGGCTGTTGTTCCAATTTACAGAACTGCAGGCGACCTCAGCTGCGCTTCTGGGGATCGATGTCGGATTTTTCATCATTGCTGTGCTGTCCTTTCATCACTTTGAACAGCGGTTTCCCAAGGGAAAAACCGAAACCTTTTTCCATTTCCTCTCCTATTTCCGGAAGTACAGCTCGCTGTTTTTTGCAGGATGCTTTATTTATTCCGGGGTGTATTTGCATAACTTTGTGTACTGGCTAGGACCAAAAGGCGTAGAGGTAGCCGATCGCTTCCTGGTCATGCCATTCTATGATTTGCCCGTGTTTTACGCGTTTATTAGTGTGATGCCAACGCTTGTCACGTTCGTCGTTTCGGTGGAGACCTCGTTCTATGAAAAGTTTCGCATCTATTATTTGAACATCCTGAACGGAGGCACGGTGACGGATATCAAGGGGGCGAAGGCAGCCATGCAAAAGACACTCATCCGCGAGATCAGCTTTCTGATGGAGGTTCAATTGCTTTTTACCGTTCTGGCGATCGCGCTGGGCATCAAGTTTCTGCCCACGATCGGGTTTACGATGGCACAGTTGGATGTCTTTATCCTGCTGGCGCTAGCTTACTTCTTGTTTATCATCATGTTTGTGCTCAGCCATATCCTGATGTATTTTGACGATCGCAAAGGCGTTCTGTTGATCGGGGCGCTGTTTGTCCTGTTGAATATCGGGTTTACCTATTGGATGATGACGCTTGAGTATGACGGGCTTGGGATGTTCCTCGCTTCCTTCCTTGCTTTGGCCATCGTGATTGCCCGCCTGCGGTATGTATTGCGCAACATTGACTACTTCACATTCTGCTCGCAACCGATCAACGCGAACCAGCCGACTCGTACCAAGTCCTTTTTTCCCAAGACGAAGACGACCATTTCCGCCCTGCTGCTAATCAGTCTGGTGCTTTCTGGATGCGCGGCGGTAGAAAACACGGGGACCGCTTCGGGACAGGAGGGGCAGACAGAGGAAGTCGTGCAGCCACAGGATGAGCCCTCCTCATCCAGGTTGTCAGAGGATAAAAGGATCTACGAGCGAGACCAGGACGATTCTCTAAAAACGATCTATGTGACGATTCTGCCGGATAAGGCAAATGCAGACAAACCGCTTGACTGGTACGGTCTTAACCGCCTCCCGGATCGCATGGATAAAGGCAAGCTGGAGATTATCATGCAGGAAGGAGAAGCAGACGGCAAAGGACCGGCACCGGGGATGTTCGGCTACGGAGCGGACAAGCCGAATGCGACGATTACCCTGCGAGGAAATACAGCATGGCATACCTCACAGAAATCCTACCGAATCAAATTGAATTCGGAGGCAGGCCTGTGGCTGGATCAACGGACCTTCAATCTGAACAAGCATATGCTGGATCCGTCCAGGGTGAGAAATAAGCTGAGCTTTGATCTCTTTGAAGACATTCCTGGTATGACCAGCCTGAGAACCCAGTTTGTGCGGATGTACGTAAAGGACTTGTCTACTGGCAACAAGCAAGCTCCCTTTGTGGATTACGGCTTGTACACGCATGTAGAACAGCCCAACAAACGCTTTTTGCAATCCCATATGCTGGATCCAAATGGGCATCTGTACAAAGTGGCTTTCTTTGAATTTGAACGTTACCCGGACAATATCAAGTCGCATGACGATCCGGAATACGATCGGGAGGCCTTCGAGAAGATCCTGGAGATCAAAGGGCGCGAGGAACATGACAAGCTCATTTCCATGCTGGATGATGTCAACAACAGAACCATCCCGATTGAACAGGTGATCGAGACGCACTTCGATCTCGACAACTTCCTGACCTGGACCGCTGCCAATATTCTGATGGACAACATGGATACAGATGCCAACAACTTCTACTTGTATTCACCGCTTAATTCAGACAAATGGTATTTTCTCCCGTGGGATTATGACGGCGGTTGGGAGCTGCAGCGTAGAAAGGGCAGCTTGCATCCCTACCAAAACGGGATCAGCAACTACTGGGGATCTGTTCTGCATAACCGATATTTCCGCCATGAGGAACATATCGAGCAGTTGAAGAAAAAGCTGGATGAACTCTCTGCGATCATTAACAAAGAGCGAGTTACAGAACAGTTGGACAAGTACAGCCCGACAGTTGAACCGTTTTTATTCCGGAACCCTGACATCGGTTATTTGCCGGGACTCAACACAGACTTCAAGAAAGAGCTGCAAAGAATCGCGGAGACTCCTGAACGCGGGTTGCAACGATTCTTGGAGGACCTGGAGAAGCCGCGACCCTTTTACCAAGGAGAGGTTGAAGAGGAGAATGGTCTTACCAAGTTTGTGTGGGACATCTCGTTCGACTTTCAGGGAGACGACCTCTTGTATGATGTAGCGGTATCCAAGAATCCGGAGTTTACGCAAGTCGTAGCAAGCAAGAATGGTCTCAAAGAAAATAGATGGGAGATCCCCGCTCTTCCTCCCGGGACTTATTATTGGAAGGTGGGAGTCAAAGACAGCAAAGGAAACCAGCAGAATTCATTTGACTACTACCAAGACAGTGATGAAAACTACTTTTTCGGGATGAGAGAATTTGAGGTGGAGTAGTTGACAAAGAGTCGACAAACATTCCGGACCGAGCATAAGTACTACCTGCATATCCATGATTACCAATCGCTGCGGCATCGGGTATCGACCATGCTTTTGATGGACCCGAATTCGATCAATCTGGATGGTTACTGCATCCGGAGTTTGTACTTCGACGGACCGCATGACCATGCCTTGCATGACAAAAACAACGGGATATTCAGCCGGGAAAAATATCGCATCCGCATCTACAACGGCAGTGATGATGTCATCGCCGTCGAGCGTAAGAAAAAGCGAGGAGACTATGTATTCAAGGAGTCGTTCCGGATCAGTCGGGAGGAATACGATCAGCTTCTGTCGGGAGACTACGATTTCCTGCAGCAAAAGGATTCTGCGCTGCTGCGTGATTTTTACCTAGCTTTGGCGCATCGAGCTTTCCGTCCTACAGCGATCGTCGAGTACTGGCGCGAGGCTTATGTCTATGAGTACGGCAATGTACGCATTACGTTCGATAAGAAGCTGTCTGCCGGGGTCAATACCTATGATCTGTTCGATCCCAATCTGGTACTGGAAGAGGCGATTGCGGTTCCGCAGACGATCATGGAAGTAAAGTTCGATTCTTTTCTTCCGGACCTGATCCGCAACCTGATTCAACCACAGAGCCAACATCGCTCTTCGATATCGAAGTACGTCATTTGCAGAGAAGTAAATGTAAAGCATTTTAAAGAATAGATGAGCAGGGGTGCAGCTATGGATGAAGTGATAAGTTTTCAGGATATTATCAAGAAAAGCTTTCTCCATTTGGAGGCTTTTCGCAGCGTATCGTATATCGATATGATTCTGGGGTTGCTGTGCTCGTTTGCAATCGGGATGTTTATCTACTGGATCTATCGAAAAACCTTTCGGGGCGTCGTCTACAGTTACAATTACAATGTGTCGTTTGTACTGATGTCGATGCTGACGGCGTTGATCATTATGACGATCAGCACCAACATCGTCCTGTCCTTGGGGATGGTAGGCGCCCTCAGCATCGTGCGTTTTCGGACGGCAGTCAAGGACCCGTTGGACATCGTCTATATGTTTTGGTCCCTGACCGCAGGAATTGCCAGCGGGGCGAAGATGTATCCGCTGGCTCTCGGGGGATCTCTCGTGATTGGCTTGGTAATCATCTGGATGTCCAAGCGCAAGGTGACGGAGCAAGCCTATCTCATGATCGTTCGCCATACGGAAGAAGCGACAGACGCTTTGCGTGTGGAAATGCGCAAACTCAACAGCAAGCTGAAGTCGAAGACCGTGCGCAAGGGCTTTACTGAAATTACTGTAGAAGTGATGTTGCGGGATGACAATACCGCCTTTGTGCAAACGATTAGTGAACTGGAAGGCGTAAGCGATGTCTCGCTGATCAATTACACAGGGGATTACGCTCAATAAAGGAGCAGATTTTTGAGAACAAAAGCAGCCATTCGACACTTGGATCGAAGGCTGCTTTTTTACAGATAGGAAATGGTGAGTTCTGGGATATTCGAATGGTTGTCCTGTTTTCTTTGTTTCAGATAGCCAATATATCCTCAGTTTAAAAAGGGATGCATGGGCATGAATGTAAAGCTTTCTTGCAAAAGGTGGGGGGACCAGGCAAAGCTAGTCGAGGAAAAAGGGGAAAACCAGCGAAGGTATTTGGGATCTTGACCCAGGCGCAACGGAAAAGGCGGAACACGGTTTCAGCGGCCAACCCTGAAACACTTCATCGAGTCGGCTGCTTTTGGCCGCGGTTCCGCCTTTGGAGTGGAGACGGCCAGAGGCAGCCCTCAGCGAAGATCCCACCCCACCTGAAGCGTTTTCCCCTTTTTCCTCTCCGCCGCTACAGCTGGTGGACCGCCAAATAAATGGCCGCGATTGATCTCCCCGGGTTATCTTGTATGTCGAGCCCTACTTGTTTTGCAAAAGAAGCCTGATAAAATAAGGTGCTCCAATCAACGCTACCATGATCCCCGCCGGTACGCCATCCGGCTCGACCAATTGACGGCCTGCTGTATCTGCAAACAGGAGAAGCCATCCGCCGATCAGCAGCGCTACTGGAAGAAACAATTGATTTCGCGGTCCTATCAGGGCTCTGGCGATATGGGGAGCCATGAGGCCAATGAACGCAACCCCTCCTGTGACCGATACGGCTGATGCGGCCAGGGCAACGGCCGTTACCAATAGAATGATACGCTCCTTCTCGACGGATACCCCGATGCCGATCGCGACGGGTTCGTGAAGGGTCAAGAGGTTCAAAATATGTGCTTTATACAGCGCAAATGGAACCAGAATCACGAGCCAAGGCAGAAGAGCCCATATAAAAGGCCAGTCCGAACCCCAAATATTCCCTGCCAGCCACTTAGCGATAAAGTCTACCTTGGATCGCTCCGCAGAGGAGATCAGAACCATCATCAACCCGGATAAGGCCATGAAAAATCCGATCCCTGTAAGGATTAAGCGGTTCGGTTGCAGACCAGTCTTTTTGCTGTAGGAAAACAGGTAAATCAGGCATGCTGTCAGTAGTGCGCCGAGAAATGCGACAAGCGGGAGCGCGTAGATAAACAATCCTGCTTCAACAGGGAAAAACAGGAAGAACAGGGCAATGGCGACGCCAGCCCCGGCGTTAATCCCCATAATGCCTGGATCCGCCAACGCGTTCCGTGCGATTCCTTGCAGGATGGCACCTGACAAGGCAAGGGCCATACCTGCCAGCAAAGTAATGATCATGCGGGGCAGTCGGATCGAAAAGAGAACAAACTCCTCCTTGAACGTCCCCTGACCAAGGAGAACGGGGATCAGTCTGTCATAGGAAACAGAGGAGTATCCGAGTCCCATGCCGATTCCAATCGTGATGGCAGTCAATAAGAGCAAGAGCAATATAATCATCCGTTGTTTTCGTATGACTGCGGGTTGGATCATGAGAGAGTGGACCCTCCTTTGCGTACGACAAAAAGGAAGAAAGGCAAGCCGATTACCGCGATGATTGCTGCTACCGGAGTCTCATACGGAGCGTTCACGGTACGGCCCAGTGTATCAGCAATCAGCATGAACGAGGCTCCGACCAGAGCAGACATCGGAAGGATCGAACGGTAATCCGTGCCGACCAAAGCGCGGACGATGTGTGGAACCATCAGGCCAATGAACGTCATATTTCCGATCAGTGCCACCGAAGCGCCTGTCAGCATGATGATGACGAGAAAGAGCAGGGTTTTGATTCTGGTGGTTTTTTGCCCCAATCCGACAGCTACCTCCTCGCTCAGACTGAGGATCGTCAGTTGTTTGGACAGCAGCAGAGAGAGCAGGATGCCAATCGCGATGCAGGGGACAATGACTTGAAGCTGGCCCCATGATGTTCCGATCAGACCGCCAGCGGTCCACATGGATACATCCTTGGAGATCTTGAAGGCCAGCCCTACGCCTTCAGCGATCGCATGCAAGAACGATGACACTGCTACGCCAGCAAGGACGATGCGCAGCGCGGAAAACCCTCCCTTTTTTACCGTGCTGATCCCGAATACCAGTACCGCACCCGCAGCCGCTCCGATCATACATGCCAGCATCAACCCGAAGGAACCGACGGTGGGAAACAAGGCCATGGCAGTAGCCAGCGCTGCTTGGGCACCGGCTGTCAGTCCTAATAGCCCAGGGTCGGCGAGCGGGTTTTTCGTCATCCCTTGCATGATGGCACCGGCGATGGCAAGGGCGGCTCCCACGAAGATCGCGGCAATTTCACGAGGCAATCGGAGATCCCGGACGAGGGAGATTTTCTCCTCTGTAGCCTGCGATGAGATGGCCAGCCATACGTCACGTAGCGTCGTGTCGGCTGCTCCGATTAGCATCGCAATGACGAACATTGCCAGAAAGAACAAGAACCCCGCCAGCAGTTTATAGACGAATGGAATGGAATGTCGATACGTTTTTTCCATAACTCAGTTCCTTAAAAAATGTTTGAGAAAGAAATCGAGCTGCAGCTCCAAGGTCAACGGATCGTTAAAGTAAAACTGCTGGGCATCTGCTTCAAAGACGCGATTGTTTTTGACGGCGGGGATGTTTTGATAGGTGACCGTTTCCTGAAAGGAGTTGTCGGTACTTTTGTTCTTGCTGAAGATCAGATAGTCACCCGCAAAATCGGAAAGCACCTCGAGGGATAGGGCATAATACCCCTCCTTCAGCGCCAGCTCCTTTACCTTTTCCGGCATGTTCAGCTTCATCTCCTGATAGAGAATTTCAGTCCCGCGTCCCCAGTTATTACCGAAGACGTAGAGCTGTTTGTCGAAGTTTTCGATGACAGACACAGTAGCGTCCTCGCCAATTTTGGCTTTTATCTCTTCTCCGGCTTTCTGAGCTCGCTTTTTGAAATCATCGATCCAGGCCTGTGCCTCTTTCTCCTTGTTCAACAGCTTTCCAATCTCCAGGTGCTGCGTCAGGTAGTCCACTTTTCCGTATGTAAATGTGACCGTTGGTGCGATTTGTTTCAATTTGTCCAGATTTTTGACCGTGGACAGTCCAATGATCAGGTCGGGATTCAATTCGATGATTTTTTCCAGGCTCTCATCGGATACTTCTTCCACGTCTTGTAGCGGCTCGCGGAAATTCGGATTCATTTTGGACCAGGAATCGACGCCGACCAGCGGAACGTGCAAGGCCAAGACATTTCCGGTGAAGCTGGAGAGGACCACGACTCGTTTGGGATCGGCGGGAACCTCGACAGGTCCCTCCTCAGACTGGTAGGTGATCGTGTTCACCTGTGGCTGATCGGCAGGGGTAGGTGATGCATTTCCGGCAGATTGGCTGCTGCAGGCACTGAGCAGCAGGACTAGCACAAGCATGAGGGGAGTCCAGATGTTCTTCATTTTGCTTCTCCTTTTATCAGATCGTAGGTTAGGCAAACCGGTTTTTTGGTCCGCGGATCGCGGCCGATTTGGGCATCGATTTGAAATACCTTTTTCAGCACGTCAGGCTGCATCACTTCTTCGCAATCGCCAGCTTTGACGATTTGCCCGTCCTTGAGCGCGATCATGTAGTCAGCAAAGCGGGCAGCCTGATTCAAATCATGGAGCACCATGACGATGGTGCGCCTCTGCTCCACATTCAGCCTGTGCAAAAGCTCCAGGACTTCAAGCTGGTGAGCCAGGTCCAGATAGGTAGTCGGTTCGTCCAGAAAGATCATCTCGGTATCCTGAGCAAGAGCCATGGCAATCCACACCCGTTGTCGCTGACCGCCGGACAAGGCATCCACAGGCCGATACATAAACGCTTTGGTCCCGGTGACCTCCAGGGCCCAGTCAATCACCTCAACATCTCGTTTTGTCAAACGTCCCAAGCCTTTTTGATAGGGAAACCGGCCGTAGGAGACCAGTTCTCCCACTGTCAGGCCGCTTGCGCTCTCGGGTGTTTGCGGAAGAATCGCCAGCTTTTTGGCGAGCTCCTTCGTGTTTTCCTTGGCGATTGGCTCACCGTCCAAAATGACGGCTCCAGATTGATGAGGAATGATCCGGGTGATGGCCTTCAGCAGCGTAGACTTTCCGCAGCCGTTCGAGCCAATGATCGCGGTGATTTTTTGATCGGGAATGTTCAGGCTGAGATCCTTCACGATCAGACGCTCTCCATAGCCGATGCGCAAGTCGCTCGTGTAAAGACGAACCATGATTTGACCTCCATGAAATGGTATGCACAACAAAATAAACGTTGATAATGATTATCAATTTCGGTATTGTAAACAATATAAAGACATCCGCCTTTTTTTGTCAACAGGTTTTCCAAAGGGCGTGAAGGAGTGATCGTGGATGGATCAGCAGGAGCTTTTTGATGTGACAGTGATTGGAGGAGGGCCAGCAGGACTCTATTCGGCTTTTTATAGCGGACTTCGCGAAATGAAAACCAAATTGATCGAGTTCCAGCCTCAGCTGGGTGGCAAAATCCATGTCTACCCGGAAAAAATGATTTGGGATGTAGGGGGACTGACACCCGTACCCGGAGCGAAATTAATCGAGCAGCTTGTCGAGCAGGGACTAACGTTTGGTCCGGAAGTGGTGTTGAATGAAAAGGTAGAAGTGATTCACCACAACGAAGAGGGGATTTTTGAATTAGAGACCGCTTCGGGCCGCAAACATTATTCAAAAACAGTCATTGTGGCGATTGGCAGCGGGATCTTGAAGCCGCAAAAGCTGGAGATCGAAGGGGCGGAGAGGTTTGAAATATCCAACCTGCATTACACGGTGAAGTCCTTCCGTCCGTTCAAAGACAAGACGATTCTCATCTCGGGCGGCGGCAATGCGGCCTTGGATTGGGCAACCGAGCTGGAGCCGATCGCCAAACAGGTGTATCTGACTTATCGCAAAGAGACGTTTGCCGGCCACGAAGCTCAGGCATCGCAAGTGTTGAACAGCTCCGTTGCGTGCTTTTTCCAAACGACGATTACGAAGCTGATCGCGAGTGAAAATCATGAAGTGATAGACCGGGTCGAGTTGACCCATCTGGACACGGGAGAGGTGTCCTATCTTCCTGTCGATGAGGTGATTATCAGCCACGGCTACGAACGCGATACGTCTTTGTTGCAAAATAGCAAGCTGCCCATCAAGATCGCGGACCAGTATTACATATCTGGTAATGCCAATAGCGAATCCTCTATTCCAGGACTGTACGCGGCAGGCGATATTTTGCGGCACGAGGGGAAATTGAATCTGATCGCCGGGGCCTTCCAGGATGCAGCGAACGCTGTGAACAAGGCCAAACAATTCATCCAGCCGGATGCCGGCAAAAGCGGAATGGTTTCCTCGCATAATGAATTGTTCAAAGAGCGCAACAGGGAACTGGTGAAGCAGATGCTGAGATAGCCAAGAGGGAGCTTGAGCTTTCTTTCCGGATTTTTTTCTCCTGTGGTAAACTGTCTGTGAACAAGAGGCTATTTCACGACAGAATACTAGGTGGTTTATAGATGCGTTCTATATGGCAAATTTACAAAACAGACTGGCTTAACATTTTCAAAGTGCCGACGGGCATCTTTCTGATTGTCGCGATCTGTATTCTTCCCTCGCTCTATGCTTGGGTGAATATCAAATCCGTCTGGGATCCTTATGCGAACACAGAAGGCGTCAAGGTCGCGGTAACAAGCGAGGACGAAGGGACGACGATCGGCGACAAAACGATCAACATCGGTGATGAGCTGATCCATAACCTGCAAGACAATCACAAGCTCGGCTGGACGTTTGTGATTGTCTTGCAGGTTATGGATCAGCTCATCACCGATGTTGATCGTTTTGTCGCCGATCGTCGTCC
>DASQMM010000656.1:0-3945 GCA_035645495.1 Brevibacillus sp.
CAAGGTAACAGCCAAAATTGCGGCTGCCCGTAATGCAACAGTCGGCTCAGACTTGATTTCGCCATCCAACAATCACGACATCTACTCGATTGAAGACTTGGCTCAAATGATTACCGAGCTCAAGACTGCGAATGATAAAGCAAAAATCTGCGTCAAGGTGCCAATCGTGCCCAATATCGGAACCATCGCTGTCGGTGTAGCCAAAGCAGGCGCTGACTTCATCACGCTTTCCGGCTTTGACGGCGGTACGGGTGCCGCCCGTGTCCATGCCTTGCAGCACGTCGGTTTGCCTGCGGAGATCGGGGTGAAAGCGGCTCATAATGCTCTCCTGGAAGCAGGGTTGCGCGACAAGGTGGAGCTGTGGGCAGACGGCGGCGTGAGAAGTGCTGCTGATGTGGTGAAATTGATGCTGTTAGGAGCCAACCGAATCGGCTTCGGTACCCTGGCGATGATCGCCGTAGGTTGTACGACCTGCCGCGGCTGCCATCTGGACACCTGCCATGTAGGGATCGCCACGCAGATCGATTCGCTGGAGGAAGCGCATGAAAAAGGCTTGCGCCGCTTTGTTCCCCGCCAGACCGACCTGGCTGTATCCGGCCTGAAAACCTTCTTCACCCTGTTTGGCGAAGAAGTGCGCCGCATCACGGCAGAGCTGGGCTTTACCCGCACGCAGGATCTGGTCGGACGCTCCGATCTTTTGGTGCAGACCCGTTTGCAGGAAAAAATCGATCTGTCTTCCCTGCTAGCCGTCCACCCGCTGTACAAGGCAGGCAGCGTCGCCACAGCGGCAGAAGTAGCAGAGGAGCGTGTTCTGGTAGCAGCCGGTTCGGCAACCGCCGTCAGCGACTCCCGTTACTTCAGTCCGGATCGCCCGATCAAGGAGACCTTTACCAGCATCCTGTCGGGAGAACGCGTACTCGGCAGCCGCTGGGCTGGAGCGCGCGTGGAAAATCACCTGGACGGCAGCTACTCCAGCTTGCCGGAGGTATCGCTTGACTTCGTCGCAGGAAGTGTCCCAGGCAATGGGCTGGCAGCCTATAACGTCGCAGGCGTCAATATCCGCGTCGAGGGCGGAGCACAGGATGGCGTCGGCAAAACCAGCTTCGGCGGACGTGTCTCGATCCTGAAAGCAAAAGGCGCAAACGGGGCTTTCGTCAACGGCTCGGTCGGAAAAAGCTTCTGCTACGGTGCGCAAAAAGGCTTGTTCATCGTACAAGGAAATGCCGATTCCCGTGCCTGCATCCGTCTCTCCGGCGCCGATGTGGTATTCGGCGGCGAAATCACCGAGCCAATTCGTGACGAGCTCGGCGGTATCGGGGCTCGCGCCAACCTGAAAGGCTTTGCCTTCGAGTACATGACCAATGGCCGTGCTGTCGTGCTTGGAGATCCAGGCCCTTGGATTTGTGCAGGGATGACCGGCGGAGTGGTCTACGTCAAGCTGAACCCGGAAATGGGCTTTGACAAAGCTGCTCTGGAGCGTCGCATCGCAAAAGGCGCAAAGGTGTTCCTCTACCAGCTGGATGACCAGGGCCAAAACGATGTGACGGAGTTGCTCGGCGCTTACAAGGAAGAACTGCTCGCTACAGAACAGTACGAGACTGCAAGCCGCGTCCAGCAATGGATCGACGATGCTGCGTCCCACTTCATCATGATCACGCCGAAGAAAGAACAGGCTGATCCGTCTGTGTCGACTGAGTAAGAATAGGATAAAAGAAAACAGCGGTGGACTAGGACGTGAAAAGTGTCCTGGGTTGCCGCTGTTTTTGCTTGCTCTCTCCTGGAATCAAGGGTTTTACCGATTCCTAGGAGTTGAATGTGTCCATGCCTTTAAGAATTTTGGTGTGAGGCAAAATAGGAGCCGTGCACATGATTTCCACCACCGAGGTTGTTCGCGAAGACAGAGCGTCGCGAATGCTTTGTTCCAGTTCTTCAGGCTTGCTCACCCGAACGGATTGTGCCCCGCACGCTTTCGCCAGAGCCGCATAATCCGGATTGGGAATTTGGGAACCCAGCGTGTGTAATCCCTCTACCATCATTCTGGTTTTTTCCATCGCATAGGACTGGTTATTCATGATGATCAATGTGAGCGGCAGATTATAGGCAACTGCGGTGATCAGCTCGATGATCGAGTATGCCACCCCGCCATCACCAGCCACGCTTACCACCTGACGGTCCGGCTTAGCCAGCTGGCAAGCGATTCCCGCTGGCAAGCCAAAGCCAAGTGTCCGCCACGTCCCAGAGATGATCAGCTTCTGGTGCTTATATTGAAAGATCCGTTCAAACCAGACAGTGTGGTCCCCTACATCAATGGAGATGATCGCATCATCGGCGACACATTTTTGCAGGACAGAGACAGCGTAAGCCGGAGAGATGGCATCAGTCGGGGACTCCACCTTCGACTCTTGCTGGATTCTTTTGTTCCACTCCATTTTTTTCTCCGCGATCTCCGCCAGATACTGTTCGTTTCGCTTTTGCTGCACGATCGGGATAAGCTGGGATAAAGCCGTTGCCATCTCTCCGACCACAGGCGCTGCTATCGGGCAGTTAGTACCGATATTTTCTGCTCTGGCATCGACTTGAACCATTTGAACCGACTGTGGAACATAATCTGCAGGCCACCAGGTTGCCCCAAGCACAATGCAAAGATCTGCCTTTTCCAATAGCTCCCGCGATATTTCCGTACCCGCATGACCAAGACCACCCACAAACAACGAATGATCATTGGGAACAAAGCTTTTCGCCGGCATGGTTACCATCAACGGCGCCTGAATCTTCTCTGCAAATTGAAGGGCGTAGTACTGTGCGTTTTCGATACCGCGACCTGCTAAAATCACCGGACGTTTTGCCTTGTCTATCAGTTGTGCTGCCTTGTGTATTTGTTCAGGGCTGGGTATCGGTTGCCCGGCTTTTACCGGTAAGGGAAAGAAGCCTCCTGATACCGGAAGCTGCCAAATCTCCTTTGGTATGGACAGATGGGCTACACCGCCTTTATTCAGCGCTGTCTTCACTGCTTTGTTCAGCAGCTTTGGAAAACCATGACTATCGGTCACCAATGAACTGAAATCAGCTAGCGGTTGAATGAATAGCTGCTGATCAATATCCTGCACGCCACCCAAGCCGATTGCGGTACTTTGTACTTGTCCACTAACCACCAATACAGGTACGCGATCCGCCCAGGCATCAGCCAATCCATTGATGATCGATGCCAAACCGGGACCGCTCGTGCAGGTACAGACCGCCAGCTTTCCAGTCAGCTTCGCTTCTGCAGACGCCATCAGCGCTGCGTTTGTCTCATGACGGCATGCGATATATTTGATCTTTTGTTGTTTTCCCAATTCATCGAGCAAGTACAGATTCGCATCTCCAATCACACCGTACACCCGCTCCACTCCCCAGAGTGTAAGCTGTTGTACGAAATGCTGGGCTACATTCCGTGTCATTGCATCGTGCCGAATCTCGCTTGTTTTGGCTTCTTTTTGAGCTACCGCGTTCATTTTTTCACCATTCCTTTCCTCGCTTACTATAAGGAATGGCCATAGATTTTATACTCGAAGTCAAATACGTGTCTCTGTTGATTATAATGTAAAAAAGTGCAGCGCCAGTCTTACTATAAAGTCCACGAAATAGCATCAAAAGGAGGACAAGATGATCCTTAGATTTGAAACAGATCGATTATTGATTCGACTCTTCGAACAATCTGATGCCAAAGTGGTTCAAGTGTTAGCTGGGGACGAAAAAGTAGCACGCACAACCCTCTCCATTCCGCATCCTTACCCCAATGGAGCGGCAGAAAAATGGATTGAGAGCACTCATCAATCCGTCGAAAAAGGAGATAGTTATACTTTTGCCCTAGTAAAAAAAGAAGATGAAGAGTTGATTGGATGTATGCTCCAGGATGTTACAATAAATCATCTACGTGCCGAGCTCGGCTATTGGCTGGGTCAT
>DASQMM010000657.1:0-1990 GCA_035645495.1 Brevibacillus sp.
CAAGGGCCTGGAAATTCACAAGGAGACCTACTCCGTCTATGTAAATGAGCAAAAAATCGAGCTTTCCACCAAGGAATTCCAGCTTCTCACCTTTCTGGCTGAGAATGCAGGCATCGTCTTTACCCGCGAGCAGATCTACGACCGCGTCTGGGGGTACGGGTACGGCTCTCTCAACACCGTCACCGTCCATATCAAAAACCTGCGCGAAAAATTGGAAGCAGATCGCCAGTTCATCAAAACACAGTGGGGGACGGGTTATGTCTTTATCGGGGAGAAGCTCTAGATGAGCTTGCGCAACAAACTCTTTCTTTCCTTTATCGCCCTGATGGTCCTCAACATCCTGCTGTTCAAATTTGTCTTTGAAGATATTATCGTCGAACAATTAAAGAATGACCGGCACAATCAGTACCAGTACGAAAAGGATACGGCCGAAAAAGTACGGCTCATGCAACTGCTCCGTACCCTCAATTTCAAAGACCCGACCGAGCGGCTGGAGCTGGACATGAACAAGAATCTTCCCGAGGACCTGATGTATCGCATCGTAGTACAGGATGCAAGAGGAAATGTCATCTACTCCAAAACTTCACAAGCCTATGACTTGAAAATGCTCCCGAGAAATTCTGAGACGAACAGCAGTCTGAAGGTCGTCGGCGAATATCATTTCCAGCAGGAGCCTCCCAAGGAAGGCGAGACCGTCATTTACTTTTACACGGACGAATACGACATCATGGCTTCCAAAGGGGTCTCGATGATGCTCTGGTTTATTTACGGCAGCATCACGCTTGTCGGACTGGTCTTGATGGCCCTGTATGTCCGCTGGATTTTGCGTCCAGTCAACGAGCTGACCCGCGTCACGCAGGAGATTCGCGATGGCAAACGGCTTGTCTCCTTCTCTTATCGCACGCATGACGAATTCGGCCAGCTATTCCAGTATTTCGGCGACATGGTGGACGAATTGCGCGTATCCGAGGAACGCCAGTCCGAGCTGATTTCGGCCATCGCCCATGATTTTCGAACACCGCTCACCACGATCAAAGGCTACGCTTCCTATATCGGTTCCGGGCGTGTGACTGATCTCGAACGAATTCAGAAACAGATGGGCAAAATCGAACAGAAGACATCCGATCTGGAGAAGCTTCTGGATGAATTGCAGGATTACAGCACGCAAAGCACAGAGGTGCGCTTGAATATAAGCCGTATCCACGTCAAGCAATTCATGAAGGGAATCATCGAAGACTACCTGGTTCGCATCAGGGAAGCAGGGCTTTCCTTCCAATGGAAGCTGCGCGTCTCCAACGAGCTGTACATCGAGGCGGACGAAGCCAAGCTGCGCCGGGTAATGGAAAATTTGATCAACAATGCAATCATCTACAACAAACCAGGCGGTTCCATCCTGATTACTTGTGATCAGCGTGAAGGGCATGTCCTTTTTTCCATCATCGACAAGGGAGAAGGAATATCCCCGGAGGATCAGACGAAGATCTTCACCAAATTTTATCGGGTGGAAAAGTCGCGCAACCGGAACAATGGCGGCACCGGTCTTGGCCTGAATATCTGCCAAAGCATCGTCCGTCGCCACGGCGGGGAAATCATGGTGACGAGTGAATTGGGTGTGGGAAGCAGTTTTTCTTTCACCATACCGTTCTATACAACTTAATTTTATTTCAATTTATGTTTATTTTACGGTTTCTTTATTTTTACTTGCTATATTTAGAAACGTAAGCATGTGCTTTCAGTGATAAATAACCCCCAGTTCGGTATCTGACACCAGCGGCTTTCCGCCTCGTGATAGATGCCTTTTTTTTATGCTTTTCGTGGTACGCTAGCTGTGGGGGAGGAAAAAGGGGAAAACGCTCTGGCGGCCAGCTTTCCTGCATATTCGATTTCATAAAAAGCCCGTACAGTTTTCCTCTGTACGGGTCTGGCAAATCGTTATCCGTTTTGTTCCCTTTTTCCAAGCGCATCGGCAAGCCATTTTTCGGACGGAGGG
>DASQMM010000658.1:0-8395 GCA_035645495.1 Brevibacillus sp.
ATTGGGACAATGCAGCACTCGTTTTATCAAGGATGGACCATCCTCGCTTAAAAAAGCATATACCAAGTCTTTTAGTGTGGTTACAAGATATGAATTGGCCAGGGGCAGAAGTAATTGCAAAAAAATTAATGGAAATGGGGGAGGATGTCATTCCGCATTTACGGCCGATTCTAAAGGGCAATGATGAGTTATGGACTTATTGGATCTTAATACGTCTAGTGCAACAGTGGTCTACAGAGTTGGTTCTTGAGGTAAAAGACGAGCTCCTATATCTGAAAAGAAGGCAATCCGGAGAAGAGATTGACATCATTGCTAGAAAGATTCTCATAAAGCATCACCTTATGGAATAATTTGATTTGGAGGTACAGGCACATGCAGCTAATGGATCTACAAATATTAACACCTGTTATACCTTTTAGTGAGCTTGATTACCTCCGAATGTAAGAGAGTTTAGAAATAGTAGCTAGTGGTACGAAAGAAATAGATAAGTCAGGATCGATAGGTGAAATATTTCTTGAATAGATTGCATGTACGTCAGATAGACGCGGTTTTCGCGTTTATCTGGCGTTTTTTCTTTTCATAAAAAAATTCACGGTGCTACACGCTACCGACCGTTTCTCTGTGGTAACTTAATAGAGTAGCTTTTTCCTTACATATCTTGGTATGTCAGAGCTTGCAATTTAATGAAGAGAGGGGCACTTCTTGGCGAATGATTCGTCAAATGACCAAATGAAAAAAAGCCATATCCTATTATTGCTAGTGGCAATCGTTATCATTTTATCCAGCTCGCGCATGTTGTGGATGGAAATTTTTCATGATGATAAACAGACTGCCATTAAGAATGGTCAACTCGATTTGCGTGATTGGAATGCAGAAGAAGGTGGCATTCTCATGCTTGATGGTGAATGGGAGTTTTATCCCTCGCAATGGTTGATGGACGGTAGTCGGCAACCAGTATTGAGCGAGAATGAGCCAACGCTTATTCAGGTTCCGGGAGGATGGAATGAAGCTTTGAATGCGGAAAAGCCAACTCCATACGGATTTGCTTCCTATCGCTTGCGCATTTATGTAAATCCGGCAGAGGACCTTAATTATAGTATTCGAGTACCCAGTGTGCGCTCTTCCTCAGAATTGTATGTAAATGGACGATTGCTTGCCAAATCCGGGAGGGTAGCAACAACAAAAGAGGAATATATGGCGAAGAATCTGCCCTATTCTACCACCTTCGCGGCAGATGAAAACGGCGTCATCGAACTGGTGATTCAGGCGGCAAATTATAGGGATAGTCGAGGTAGCGGCATTATTCGTTCCATCAAATTTGGTTCAGAAGAAGCCATTGCCAAGGAAATGAAAGTTTCCATATCGATGCAGCTGCTGGCGGTCGTGATCTTTCTTGTACATGCTGGCTATTCGCTGATTTTGTTTTTACTGGGAAATCGGGAAAAGAAGCTGCTCTATTTTTCATTGCTGACACTATGTACAGCCCTTTCTAATGTCTTTAGTAACGATGAGAAGCTGTTTCATCTATTATTTTACATCGGCTACGATTGGGATTTCCGGGTATCAAATGCTGCTCTCATAATTGGCTTCTATGCGCTGCTGGAGTGTACCGATCATCGTGAACTGCCTTATTGGAGGAGAATCTATCCCGTTTATACGGCAATAAGTGTGGGGACTGCGGGCATTACGTTGCTTTTAACTCCTGATCAGATCATCATGCTCTTTCCGGTGTATTTTCTATTGGTCAGTATTGCAACCATGATCACGATTATTGCCATCATGAAAAGAGTCATGAAGGATATCAAGAGCCATCTCCTGCTGCTCATCTCCATTCTAGCGCTGGTACACCATTTAGTTTGGATGTTAATCTGGCGGGAAAGTGGTTTGAGTGTGGTCAACTATCCGTTTGACCTGATTATTTCGATGGGCTGTTTTGCCTCTGTATGGTTTCACGATTATTTTCACATGCACGCGAACACCAAGAGCCTTGCCGCCACATTGCAAAGAATGAATGACCATAAGGATCAATTTTTGGCAAACACGTCACATGAGTTTAAAAATCCGCTTCATGGCATTTTGAACATGTCACAATCGGTTTTAAAAAGGGAGCGACATTTGTTGCAGGAGAGGAGTATCAAAGAGCTTGAAACGGTTTTAGCTGTAGGACGCCGGCTGACATTGATTTTACATGATTTGATAGATGTGATGAGCTTGCGGGAAGGCAATCCGCGAATACAGAAAACAGTCATTATGATTCAGCCAATCGTGACCGGAGTTCTTGATATGCTGCACTATTATACGGAAGTGAAGCCTGTAAAAATAGTTAATCAAATTCCTGATGATTTTCCTCCCGTGCTGGCGGATGAAAATCGGGTGATTCAAATCATTTTCAATTTGCTGCATAATGCCGTGAAATTTACGAATGAAGGGGAAATTTCGATTCAAGCTTTTTCAAAGGACGGAAGAGCTTATATTGTTGTTACCGATACCGGGGTTGGGATGGATGAGGACATGCGTAGGCGCTTATTCCGTCCGTATGAGCAAGCAAGCTCTCATGAGACCATGGTTGAAGGCGGATTTGGGCTAGGGTTAAGTATAAGCAAGCAGCTGGTTGAGCTTCACGGGGGGATGCTGGAAGTATCCTCTGTTTTGGGAGAAGGCTCAGAATTTCGCTTTTCGTTACAGCTGGCAGATGTGAAAGCGGACGAACAATATGAGGCTTCGAACTCATTCGAACAGGCAGCATTGCCACCTATGCCCATTCAGATCGATTGGCAAGAACGAGAAATTCCGCCAGCTGTGACACAAACAACCTTACTAGAACTGAATCGTCCGCGAATATTAATCGTTGAAGATGATCCTGTCAACCTTCAAGTACTTGAATCGATACTGCCGCCAGAGGAATATGAGATAACGATGGTAACGAGCGGGAAAGAAGCGTTGGCGATCCTGGATACGCAGGAGTGGGATCTCGTCATCTCTGATATCATGATGCCACAGATGTCCGGCTATGAGCTGACACGAATGATTCGTACACGCTTTACTCTCACAGAGCTTCCCATTTTGCTCCTTACTGCGAGAAGCCAACCGAAAGATATTCAAAGCGGCTTTTTAGCGGGGGCAAACGATTATGTGACAAAGCCAGTGGAAGCACTCGAAATACGGTCGCGGATTGATGCGCTAACGACGATCAGACA
Source organism: Brevibacillus sp. (assembly GCA_035645495.1). Lineage (GTDB taxonomy): Bacteria > Bacillota > Bacilli > Brevibacillales > Brevibacillaceae > Brevibacillus. The sequence continues at coordinate 3,198 of DASQMM010000658.1, forward strand.
AATGGTTCGGGAACAGGTACGATTAGAAGCTGCATGGCTGCAAGCGCAAATTCAGCCTCACTTTATTTTCAACGCATTAAATGCCGTAACAGCACTAAGTGACATAGATTTGGATAAGATGCGTAGATTGTTGGATGAATTCAGCAATTATTTGAGGAATAAATTCGAATTCCAAAATATGGATGACCTTGTTCCGATCGAGGATGAACTAAGTCTAGTGCGCTCTTATCTATATATTGAAAAGGTTCGATTCGAAGAAAGACTTCAGGTTGTGTGGGAGATAGATGACTCCGCGGAAATGAATATCCCATTTCTTACGATCCAGCCATTAGTGGAAAATGCGATTAGACACGGCATTATGAAGCGCGCACGTGGAGGCAAGATTCTGATTCGGATTTCTAACCATGATACATATGTAGAGATAGCGGTTGAAGACGACGGGATCGGAATGGACGAAGTTCAATTGCAACGAATATTGGAAAGAAAAGCAGATAGCAAGTCAGGAGTAGGATTGATTAATACGGATCAACGATTAAAACGGCACTTCGGAACAGGACTTCATATCCAAAGTACGGAGGGTACAGGGACAAAGGTATCTTTTCATGTTTGCCAACGCTCTTCCTAAACTTCATATCGCGTTAACACGGCCTTAACACAGCTATGGGACCATCGTATACGTACATGTTTTCTACTTCCGAGGAGGTGCTGTTTTCATATGAAAAAGAAACTAGTCGGCAGTATTGCTGGATTGGCGCTTACTGTATCTTTGGGCGCATCCGTATACGCTGCACCTGCAAACGTATTTCAAGATATTCAAGCATCCCCTTACCAGGAAGCGATCCGGTTCCTGCACGAGAAGGGGATCGTAGTCTCCCATGACAAGTTCCATCCACAGCGGAAGATAACCAAGGCGGAAGCGGCCGCCATGCTGGTTCGTGCCTTTAAGCTGCCGCTCATTCATTCTCAGCCGGCTGAAAACCCGAACGTTAAAAAATCGTTCCGTTACGAAGATCCGCTGGGTGTCATTGACGAGTCGTTCACGATGCCGTCAGCAAGCGATATACAGAATCACTGGGGCTCCGAGTATATCGAAGGCGTGCTGAAAATTCGCGCAGACGATATGAACGGCGATTTGTACATGCCGAATCAGGCCATATCCAAATCCAAATGGATCGAGATGATCGTCCGTACTGTCTATGGTGTCGAGCAAAATGTAAATCTGTCAGATAAAGCGCTCGAGCTTGGCATCGCTACGAAAGAAGATGCAAAGAGCGAGGAACTGATCACGAGGGAGGAAGCTGCGGCTATACTGGCCAAGCTGATCGCGAACCCGGACTTTAAGGTAATAACCGTATTCGCCACTTCGGACATTCATGCTCATCTCGAGCCTTACAAGCCGGGAGAAGCGAAGCGCGAAATCGGTGGACTGGCCCATATGAGCAAAATCATTAACGACACGCGTGCGATCCAGCCCAACATGCTTCTCGTCGACGGCGGAGATGCTCCTTACAATACCAATATCGGCAATCTGTTCGAGGGCAAGTCCACGATCGATGTCATGAACGCGATGAAATACGATGCAATGGTCCTCGGCAACCATGACTTCGACTTTCCATTTTCCGTCCTGGAGAGCAATGCCAAGCGTGCTTCTTTCCCGTTCTTATCGGCGAATACACGTTACAATCAAGCGAATCCCGACTTTTTAAAGCCCTATGTGATAAAAGAGGTTGACGGTGTAAAAATCGGGATTATCGGTGTAACCGATGACGAAAGCCACTTCTACACACATCCGAAAAACGTCGAGGGCATCAGCTTTCAAAATGAATTTGAAGCTGCCCAGCAAGCGGTGGATGCAGTGAAGGACCAGACGGATGTTGTGATAGCGCTGGCGCATTTGCACGGCGACAACCCGATTCTGCCAACAAAAGTTAGCGGTATTGACGTGGAGATCGGCGGTGGACAGGACGTAGTCGAGTTTCCGCAAATCATTGGCGAGACGTGGTTGATCTCTCCCGGCAAACACGCCGAGGTGTTGAACCAGATCAACCTGAATATGATGAACGGCAAGATGCTTGGCTTGAACTTCGCCCATATTTTCATCACGGAAAATTTGCAAGAAGATGCTGCAGTGGCAGCCATTATCGATGATTATCGCGGGAAACTGGATGACAAGATGAAGGAAGTCGTAGGCAAGACGAGTGTCTCCCTGGATGGTGAGCGTCAAACTGTACGGCTCAAGGAATCGAATCTGGGCAATGCGGTGGCTGACAGCTTGCGGGAGATGACGGGAGCGGACATCGCGTTGCAAAATGGTGGGGGCATCCGGGCCAGCATAAACGCAGGCGACATCACGCTTGAGGAAGTGTATGCGACTCTTCCGTTTGACAACACCGTCGTTATGGTCGAAGCTAGCGGTCAGACCGTGTGGAACGCTCTGGAGCATAGTCTTTCCTGGTATCCGAACGCAGCCGGCGGGTTTTTGCAGGTATCCGGACTGACCTATACGTTTGATGCCTCCAAGGAAGCGGGCTCGCGTCTCGTTGACGTGACGATCGACGGCAAGCCGATCGACAAGACGAAGATGTACAAGGTAGTAGCCAATGACTTCCTGACAGGCGGCGGCGACAAATTCACGATGCTGAAGGACGAGACGAAGTTGCTCTCGAAGACGAAAAGCTACTTGCGAGATGCTTTCTACGAGTATTTGCAAAAGCATCCGACCATCTCTCCGGAGCTGGAAGGGCGGATTACCATCTTGAATGCCCCTAAGGCAGAATAGCGGGATTGTCTCCCTAACCGGAGACAAATAAAAACACCTTCATGAGAATGCAGCCATGTCGTACGATACGATATGGAGGCAGCTTGGAGGTGTTTTTTCTACCATTAGACCAGCATCGTTCAATTGGCGATCGTGACGCTCCCCGGACGGGACTTGCATAATTTTTTCATTCGAGTCGCCTCTTCGACGATTGTCTCGATACTTTGAAAAGGGCGGTTGCGGTTCGTCACTACCGCGATGGAAATGGATACGAGCGGGATGGGACCGAAATGGCCGGAGCGGGTCTCGCCGATCACGTAATCGTTTGCCATGTCTTCGGCGTTATAAAACTCCTGTTTCAATTTTTCGAATCCTTCGATGACGTTGCTGCAAGGTACCTGATAATTGTGGTGGTTTAATATGGCGATAAAATCGTCTCCGCCGATATGTCCGAGAAAGGTATCCTGACCTGAAAACTGCTCACGAAGCAAGTCCGCGGTCGTCTGGATAAGAGAATCGCCCCTTTTAAAACCGTAGCTGTCATTGAATGACTTGAAATGATCCAGATCAATGTACAGCACGCTGCACTCCTTCAACCTGGTCGATTGCTGAAGCCTGTCTTCGATCATCCGGTTGCCGGGAAGGCCAGTGAGTGGATTGAGGAAAATCGCCATTTCTGCCCGGATATTAGCCACCTCCAGAAGGACACGGCGGATGCTGACGAATCCGTACAGACGGCCGTCCTGGATGACCAGCATGCCGTCGTACAGTTCCTCATCGGCGCGATTCATCGCCCGGATGCTGACATCCGTAATCAACTCATCAAAATCGACAACGAGCGGGCTGCTGTTCATCACGAGTGTGACGGGGCGGCCCATGTACAGGTTGTAGCCGTATTCCGTACCGAGCAACTGATAAAAACGGGTCCGCATCAGCAGCGCAGGATTTTTGTCCTCCCCGACCACCGCGATTCCTTCCAGCTTGGGATTTTGTTTAAACAGATTGTTGACAATGCCGCATGTTGTTTCGGGTGAGACGATCGGAATCATCTCCGCAATATCGCCGATTTTCGTCAACAAAACGTCTGTCCCCTCTCTAAAAACATTCACGGAAACCTTGATTACAAAAACGGTAAAGAAACGTCCACCAATTCCGTGGCTGGTTTTTTGATTGCGTATCCCTGGCCGTATTGGATGCCTTCTTCGCGCAGAAACGCGATTTCTTCCATCTCTTCGATTCCTTCAGCAATGATGTATGTGCCGGATTCGGCCGCGAATTCCCGAAGCAATTTCACGACATGCTGCTGGTTGGGATAGAGGTGAATCTGCCTGACGAGGGACTTGTCCAGCTTGATGAACTCCGGCTTCAAACTGACGATGGCCTTGAGGCTGTTGTAGCCAGAACCGGCGTCGTCAATGGCGATGCGAAATCCCTGAGAGCGGTAGTGGGAAAGAATGCGTTCGAATGCTACATAATCATGAACAGCCTGTTTTTCGGTCAATTCGAACACAACCTGCTGGGGCGACAAGCCATACCGTGACAACAGTTGGATCGTTTCTCCACTCCGATAGTTCGAGTCCGACAACACCTGCGGGTGAATATTGACGAATACCACCGTGTCCTTCGGCTTGTCCGCTTGATTTAGGGCCGCACTTAAGCGTTTGAAGGAGAGGTCCCGGCAAAAACATTCAAACGAAAAAACCTGATCCGTATATCCGATAAAATCGTAGAAAGATTCGGTATCGGGAAACAAAGAAGAAACCGGAGGACGGTTTAGCACCTCATATCCGAGACAGCTTCCTTCCTGCAGATTCAAAATCGGTTGAAAAAAAGTGGTCAATGTTTGGGTTCGAATGATTTTTTGCAGCTCGTAGTATCTTCTGCAAGAAAGGAGGTATTGCTGGGTCGCATGATAGAAGTAGGTCGTGTAGTGATACAGACCGCTTTTATCCGAAGCGGGTAATAGCGGTGTTTTCATTGGATCCCATCCTTTATTCCTATAAAATTGAGACCGGGATTACGTGAAGTTCGGCTCTATAGTCCAATCGTACCATTTCTGTCGTACTAGCAACGTTAACGGTATGTAAAATACAAGTTAAAACGTTGTTAGGATTTTGAAACGGTCGCGACAAACTAGTAACAGGGAGGTAAAAATTGACATCATGTAGTTGCATAACCTATAATGGATGGGCACAAACGTTCGCCTAAAAGTTGAATGGAAGTTTTCAACAAATGGAGGTTGCAACTATGAATAGCGTACTTCCCCGGTTGGGAGTAGGAGCAGTGATTAAAAACGATCAAAATGAGATTTTATTGGTACTGCGTAACCGGAATCCAGAAAAAGGGACGTGGAGCATTCCCGGGGGCAAGGTTGACCCTTACGAAAATCTCGAGGATTGCGTCATTCGAGAAATCAAAGAGGAAGTGAATCTGGAGGTTG
>DASQMM010000659.1:0-2176 GCA_035645495.1 Brevibacillus sp.
TACAGCGAATGCTTTTTCGCTTCCTCGTAGATACGCTGTGCCAGGGACGGCTTCGAGGTCGTCATATCGATGAGATACGTGCCAGGTTTGGCGTGCGCGATGACTCCCTGCTCGCCCAGATAGACCTCCTCGACATCATGCGGGTAGCCAACCATCGTAATGATCACATTCGCTTCGCTGGCGAGATCCGCTACCCGCTCCTTCCACACGGCCCCCTGCGCCAGAAGATCTTCTGCCTTCTCCTTGCTGCGTGTGTACACCAGCACCGGATAACCCGCTTTTATAAAATGGGAGGCCATGCTTTTTCCCATCACGCCTGTCCCGACGAATCCGATTACGCTTTTTTCTGTATGTGCTGCCATGATCGCCCACTCCTTCGCCGTTTTCACTATGGTTTCTTCAGACTAGTTACTTCTGTAAACAGAGACGAAAGTCCTTTCAATCACGCACTTTTGGAGACAGAAAACTTCTTCCTGTAATAGATCGAGAACCCGATAATGACAGGGACTAGAATGATGGAAGGCATGAACCATACCACGATGGATACGGAATCAACCCCCAGCAGTCGCGGGGCGCCGAATACGGTAAAGGCGGTAACGGTGGCGATGCAGCATCCAAGCATGCCGCCCAAATGCTCAAACCACCAGTGCATGCGACGGTTGGGCGGCCGCAGCCAATACGCCAGTTGTGTCGCGCCCAGGAATATTCCAATAAAAGGAAAATAACTCAACAGCGGAAAATCAATCAGAAAACCGTAGGCCGAAATCGCTACCCCCGAGATGAGCAGCAGGGCGGAGACGAACAGATCGGCAAATTGACGATGAGCGGCTACGCGCTTTTTGAAGCGCAGCACACGGATGCCATGCCAGGCGGAAGCGGAGCTTAACAAGGAGATAAAGATGAGAAACCAGGCGAACGCCGTACTGTCGGCTGTGCGGTCCGGATCAAAGCCGATTCGCCAAACTCCCATGTACAAAGCGGATAGCGCGACCACTCCCATCGATACCACATACACCCAGCCTATGCGGTTATGCGTTTTGCCTCCTTTTTTGGTCACCACAGGGATCCAAAAGACAAGCAGAGCGGCAAAACCTGCAATGATGTGCACAATCTTAAAAAAGGAAAATAAGAACATGACCAGCTTCCTTTCCACCCATGTTGGCCGTTGCAGCTGCAGCCGACAACGCCACTAAAGGGATTATACAGAAAAATCCAATCACTCCCAAGAAAAATAAAACAGCAAAGGAGCCACCCATCGATGGCTCCACAGCATTATAGTGAGGCAGAAGATTTACTTGGGGGACAAATGCCGTTTCTCCACCATGAGAAACGTATCGTTCTTGCAACCGGGGCAGCCCTGATTTTTCAACTCCTCAATCGTCGCCACCTCTCCTTGCAAACCCACGAACACCCCCTGGCCGCATTGCATGCAGCGATAGGTCCGCAACGTGCGTTTTACTTCCCCTGTATAGAGCGCGTCACAAAAGGCATCCTTGACCTGGGCATCGGTCACCGCGGTCGTCTCCAGGATGATCATTTGGCTGCGGTTCGCAATCATTTCCGCTCCTTCGTACTGGTTGAAATGCTGGTGGGCCGCATGCACAGTAAGCCCCATACGAACAAATTCCCGGTTCATCGCCAGCATGAAGTCAGGGGATTTATGGGCAAAGGACAGGAAGACCGGGAGCCCTTTCTTTCGCTTTAAGGCCGTGATCCCCCGTGAGACAAACAGGCTCATTCCTTGCAGCGTGTACGGCGGATCGGTGAAAAAGCAATCGTATTGCGCATGCCATTCGCTCGGAAGCGGATTTCGCAAATCCCAGGGAAAGCACCGGATCGGCAGTTGGGTGCGGTCTGCGATTTCATTGATGTGGCGTGTAAATCGTTCATCGAGCTCCACCACATCGATCTGGGCTTGCGGCACCTCTATGCCGGGAAAGAGCTGCTGAAGAAGCATCCCTAATGAGACGCTGACCAAGTCATCATCCCCTACACACAAGATCTTTTTGCCGACTAGGCTGTGATGCTTCAAGCACAGGATTGCTCTTCGCAGGCTGGTTTCCGGCGTGCATTTCGACTGGTCAAGCTGGACGTTCACCTGTGGACGCCGCGCAAATTCTTCTTCCAGTCCCTCCAGAATTACCTTCATCTCAGGAAGGTCTACCGCCTCATTCAT
>DASQMM010000660.1:0-2151 GCA_035645495.1 Brevibacillus sp.
AGAAAAGGCAGCAAAGCATTATTCTGCACAGCGGTCGTGGCGATATTCTGGATCGCCATGGCTATGCGTTTACAGGGAGCGAGCATCTGGCATTGATCCTTTTTCCCCTAGCACGCGGGAGTCTGCAAGGGACGGACGGGATCAAACAGCTTGCAAAGATCGTAGGACAATCTCCGGACCACCTGGCTGCGACGATGGAGAAGGCCAAGGTACCTGTCCTGCTGCGCAATCCAGGCGGCAAGCTGGTCGTTCTGACTGAACAGCAGAGCAGCCAGGTGAACAGCTTGGCGATACCTGGAGTCGTCGCTCTGAAAGTGACGGAGCGTTACCGTCAGGATGAAGTAGCGAAGCATCTGATCGGCTATATTCATCAAAATCCAAGCTTGGTCCAAACCCTCTATCCGGAGGAAGTAGCCAGCGGTAAGATGAATCAGGAGAGCACGATCGGGGCGTCTGGACTGGAGCGCAGCTTCGACCGCTTCTTGCAAGGAGTGGAGCCTTCTGTTCTCTCCTATTATGTGGATGGACAAGGCAGGCCGCTGCGGGGCCTTGACATCCGTTACAGCAAGCAGGAAAACGAATACTATCCGCTTTCCCTCACGACGACACTAGACGTTGAGATCCAACGCAGGATGGAACGTGTTACAGATCAAGTGGGGCTGCAAGAAGGCTCCCTGGTCGTGCTGGATGTCAAAAACGGCGATATTCTTGCGATGGTGAGCCGGCCTGCCTATGATCAGACGAAGGTAAACGTACAGTCAAGAGAGTGGCAAAATCGCGCAGTCAAGCAACTTCCCCCTGGCTCCGTCTTCAAAACGGTAGTAGCAGCGGCAGCACTTGGAGAAGGAGTGGTGCTTCCGACAGATCGTTTTAGTTGTACAGGGGACTACGGCAAATATCATTTCTCTTGTTGGAAGAAAGAAGGGCATGGGACTCTTACGATGGAAGAGGCGTATGCCCAGTCCTGCAATATCGCCTTTGCCGAGATAGCCAAACGAGTAGGCGCGAAGAAGCTGGAGGAATATGCTCTGCGTCTGGGCCTGTCCATTCCTGTCGGCCATACGACCGCTCACTTGTTCAAGCTGGATGGTTTTAAGCAAATCGACGGAGAAGAGCGAGGCAGCATTTTTGCTAAAGAAGCCTCAGCCCATGATGAAGGCGTGCTGATACAGACGGCTATCGGTCAGCGGGATGTCCGCGTAACCCCTTTGCAGGCGGCAAATCTGATGGTTACGATCTTGCGCGGCGGTCAGCCTGTCCAAGTACGGTTGGTCAATCAAATCTCTTATAAAAACGGACAGTCCTTTTTCCGTTTTCCGGTTCAAGATCTGGGACAGCCGGGCATCGATTACGTCACAGCAAGCAAGCTGCGCAAAATGATGCGCAAGGTCGTCACCGACGGAACGGGAAAGATGCTGAACGATTCAGTCTGGCAGATCGCGGGAAAAAGTGGAACGGCACAGACAGGGGGGGCAGGATCATCTGCCAACCATTACTGGTTCGTGGGCTACGCCCCCTACGATGAACCGCTGTATGCCATCAGCGCTGTCGCCGAAAACAGGCCGAGCTGGGGGCAAAATCAGGCAATGGAGATGTTTCGCCGGGCTATCGATGAACTTTCCGATCATACAACTCGATCTTCCCGACCTCGCGCAGGGAACTCCCCAGAATAAACCCTCTCGCCTGAAGCTGATTCTGTTTGTTCAACCCGACGATCAGCATGAGCGGAGAGGCAGACATATACTTGGATTGAATCGCTTTGGACCAAATCGTCCGCTTATCGCCCTTGCTTGGCGACAAACGCCGGATCGTATGGCTGTGCCAATCGCCAAGATACTGCCAGCGCTTGTTGCGATTTAATTTGCGGACTAGCTTGCGCAGATGCTCGTCATCAAAAAAAATGGAGGTCGGCCGGTGGATGGCTTTTGGACCCGGATCGCTGGCATAGGCAATAACCCACTTGTCATCACCCAAAGAATATCCCATCATCACCCCTCCTGTTTCCAGCGAGGGGTTTTTACGTACCGCATCTTCTATCTGTTTCCACGCTCTTGGGGTAAGGTACAGCGTTGTCATCGAAAAACGGTCCTCCTTGTTTTTCGCCAAATGCTTCGCCTTTTATCCTATGATTCGGCAGAAAAGAAGGTCCCG
>DASQMM010000661.1:0-5170 GCA_035645495.1 Brevibacillus sp.
GTGAGAGTGAAACGGTACATAGTCGATTCCATGCCGCAAGCGATGGAAAAAATCAGAATGGATCTGGGGAGTGATGCCGTCATCCTGAATTCGAAACCGATCAAGACGGGTGGAGTCTTCGGGATGTTCGGCAAACAACGAATCGAAGTGATAGCTGCTGTCGAGGAAAAGACGGCAGAGGAGACAAGAACCCCTGCATCGAATCGGCAAGGTGATGTACCGTCTCACGCTATGGCTGGCACGTACACCGCCAAGCAAGCGTACAGCCGATCGTCGTCTACAGCAGCAGTGCACACAGCTACAAGGACAACCAACCAGGAAACCGCAACCAGGACTAGCCAGAAACCTCTCAAGGAAAACTTTCCAGATTTGCCTGTACCAATCGCGAGTGAAGGGGAGCAGCAGCGTTCCCATCCTGTGGAAGCGGCAATTGGCACAAATCGGCAAATCACACGTCAAGCTGATGCAAACACAACGGATCAATTAGCCAATGAAGTGCGGGACATGCGCAAGATGTTCGAAAAGCTGTTGGTCCACGATCTGAGTCAGCAGCTTCCCGAAGCGTTTCAAGCGGTGAGAGGAAGGCTGGTTGAGCAGGAGGTAATGGAGGAGTGGGCTGCCGAGATCATCGGACGAATGATGGAGTCGACTTCACCCGGACAAGTCTGGACTGAGATGGAAGCACGCAAGGCGAGCAAGACGATCATTGCAGAAATCTTGCAAAGCAGCGGTCAACCTCATGTCAAGCTGGACAAGCAGATCAAATATGCTTTTTTCTTCGGCCCCACTGGAGTTGGGAAGACGACGACGATTGCCAAGCTTGCGGCTAACAGTATGTTGAAGGACAAAAGAAAAATCGGCTTTATCACTGCCGATACGTACCGGATGGCAGCGGTCGAACAATTGAAAACCTATGCGAATATCCTGAATGTTCCTTTGGAAGTAGTCTTCTCACCGAAGGAAATGACACAGGCAATGGAACGCCTTAGTGATTGTGATCTGATATTTGTGGATACGGCAGGGCGCAATTTCCGCAATGACGAGTATGTGGAAGGGATTCGCGAGTTAATACAGCACGGAAAAAACAGCGTGAATTACCTAGTGCTTAGCCTGACATCCAAATACAGCGACATGAAAGCCATTATCCAAAATTTTTCAGAAGTACCTGTCAGTCAGATCATCTTTACGAAAGCGGATGAAACGCATAGCTATGGCAGCATGCTGAATGTAGCCAGGGAGACGGGACTTGCCCTCTCCTACATTACGACAGGACAAAACGTTCCTGATGACATCATGGTGGCCACACCTGAAATGATTGCTGCCATGATCATGGGAGACTGAGCATGCGCGACCAAGCAGAACAACTTCGTGAACGGATGCAACGGACCAACCAGCCGCGGACGACCAAATTGGTAACCGTGACAAGCGGAAAAGGTGGCGTTGGCAAATCCAATTTCAGCCTGAATTTCGGTCTTGGGTTAATAGAAAGAGGTCATCGGACGGTACTGTTCGACGTCGATCTGGGGATGGCCAATCTGGATGTCCTAATGGGAATCACACCTAAGAAACATCTTTTTCACCTGCTGGAGCCAGATACTACCGTTTGGGATATTTTGGAGAAAGGGCCGGGAAATCTGGAGTTTATCGCGGGTGGCTCGGGTTTTACCCAAATCATGCAGCTTGAGGACGAGAAGCTGGATCGCCTGTTTTCTCAGCTGGATCCGCTGCAAGGGTATGCGGACACGATCATTTTTGATACGGGTGCAGGACTCTCCAACGAATCAATCCGCTTCATGCTCGCATCGGATGAAGTGATTCTCGTAACGACGCCGGAACCACCTGCAATCACGGATGCCTATGCGGTCATCAAAATGCTGCACAGCCGCAATCCAGACATTACAATCCGCCTCGTCATCAACCGGGTTACCTCGGAGCGAGAAGGGATGCAGACCACTGACAAGCTGGCGATGGTGGCAAAGCGTTTTTTGAACATGAACATCCAATCTCTTGGATACGTCACAGATGACACACATGTTTCAAAGGCAGTGAAGCAACAACGTCCGTTTCTCCTTACATATCCAGACTCGCAAGCCTCCAAGAGCATTCGCAAGCTGGTGGGGCACTATCTGCAAAATTCACAGGCAACGCCAGAGCAAACGAGTGGTCTCAAGGGATTCATTGCGAAACTGAAACACTTCATTCGATAGGGCAACAGGAGATAGGAAGGAGAGACAGAGGATATGAGCAAAATTCGCGTTCTAGTCACAGACGATTCCGCGTTCATGCGAAAAGTGATTTCCGATATCCTTGCTGAAAATCCGGATATCGAGGTCATTGATCGGGCGAGAAATGGCCTGGAATGTATCGAAAAATGCAAAAAACTAAAGCCGGATGTACTGACTCTGGACATTGAGATGCCGGTCATGGACGGATTGGAAGCACTTGAACGGTTGATGAGCGAGAATCCTGTTCCGACCGTGATGATCAGCAGTCTGACAAGAGAAGGGGCAGATGCAACGATTCGGGCCTTGGAGCTGGGCGCATTTGACTTCGTGACAAAACCCTCCGGTCCGATCTCGCTCGATATTCACAAGGTGGCGGAAAGGCTGGTCGAACGGGTAAGAGCTGCAGCTACTTCCAAGCCGCGCAAACGATTGCTGGCAGCGGAGGAAACAAAAAGCGAGAAAGCACCTCAGAGCCCGCCTTCTGAAGTGAGGGCAACCAAGCCACTTGCTTTTACACCACCTGCTCCTCCCTCAACTCCAGTTACCAGAACACCACTGCAACGAGGAAAGCAGAAACTGGTGGTTTTGGGAACCTCGACAGGGGGACCGAAAGCGTTGCAGACCGTGTTGACGAGCTTACCTGGCAACTTTGATGCTCCGATCGCAATTGTTCAACACATGCCTGCCGGATTTACCAAATCGCTTGCGCAGCGTCTTCATTCTTTGTCCCAGATACAGGTGACAGAAGTGAAGGATGGTGAATTCCTGGAGCCAGGAACCGCGTATATCGCACCAGGAGGATTTCATTTTGAGGTGCATGCGAACAACGGACGCTTGCAAGCACATTTACACCAGCAGGAACCACGCGCAGGTCATCGTCCTTCTGTAGACGTTCTATTTGAATCGGCAAGCAGATTGACAAATGTCGACAAATGGGCAATTATCATGACAGGCATGGGAAATGATGGTACAAAAGGACTACAACAGATGAAGCAGAGTGGGATCGTGACGAGCATTGTTGAGGATGAATCTACTTGTATCGTCTACGGTATGCCGCGAGCGGCCTATCAAGCTGGGCTTGCTGATCATGTTGCGCCTTTGGACAAGATACCAGAGCTGTTGTGCAAGCTCTTGCACTGATTTTGGGAGGTGGATCACCTATGGATATGAATCAGTATTTGGACATGTTTATTGAAGAGTCAAAAGAACACTTGCAAGCGATCAATGAAAATCTTCTGATCCTGGAAAATGATCCCGCAAATATCCAGATTGTCAATGAAATTTTCCGGTCCGCCCATACGCTCAAGGGAATGTCGGCGACCATGGGCTTCGAGGACATGGCGAGCTTGACACATGAAGCGGAAAACGTGCTGGATCTGATCCGCAATAACAAGCTGACAATCAACAGCGATATTATGGATGTTATTTTTCAAAGTGTGGATTTGATTGAAGGTATGGTAATACATATCACGGAAGGCGGCGACGGATCGGCAGACGTATCCGATCCCGTGCGCAAGCTTCGCGCAATCGTTGCGGGTGACTTTACAGCGCAGCAAGAGGTAGCTGCAGCGGCTTCCGTAGCAGAACCACAGGTACAAGCAGCGCCTGTTGGCAACGAAGCATCCAAGCCAGATCTCGATCTGGATGACTATGCCCAGACTGTGATGAAGCAGTCCAAAGATTCGGGCAATAATCTTTTCTGGATCAAAGTGATCTTGAATGAAAACTGCTTGCTAAAGGCTGCCCGCGCGTACATGGTCTTTGATCAACTGGAGTCTTTGGGCGAAGTAATCAAGACGACGCCAGATGTACAAGAGATTGAAAATGAGCGTTTTGATCTTTCCTTTGAAGTCGTGTTCGTCACTATGCATCCTATGGATAAGGTACGTACAGCGATTCAGAACATCTCGGAGATTCAAGAGGTTCAGATCGAGACAATTGATCTGAAGGCGCCTCAAGCAGAGCCCCCAGCGGTACAGCCCGAGGCCCCTGCTTCGAACGCTCAAGCGCCCAAAAAGGCAGAAACGGCACAGTCTGCCGCCACGCGCAAAGTCGCTGCTGGAGGAAAGACCATCCGTGTTGATATTGAGCGTCTTGACATTTTGATGAATCTCTTCAGTGAGCTTGTGATCGATCGTGGCCGACTGGAGCAATTGGCTCGCGAGATCGGAAAGAGTGAGCTGCAAGAAACGGTTGAGCACATGAGCCGGATCAGCGGAGACTTGCAAAATATTATCTTGACCATGCGGATGGTGCCAGTCGAACAAGTATTCAACCGATTCCCAAGGATGATTCGAGACTTGGCGAAAGATTTGAATAAAAAAGTGAACCTGGAAATTTTTGGCGCAGAGACAGAGCTGGACCGCACCGTAATCGACGAGATTGGCGATCCGCTCGTTCACCTTCTGCGTAATTCCCTTGACCACGGTATCGAATCCGTGACTGATCGAAGGAATGCTGGCAAGCCGGAGGAAGGTACAATTGAACTGCGAGCCTTCCATAGCGGAAACCATGTCTTCATTGAAGTGAAGGACGATGGTGCCGGAATCAACAAAGATAAAGTGCTGAAAAAGGCAATTGAGCGCGGTATTGTCACCCAGTCGGCAGCCGAGACGATGACGGACAAGCAGATCCATGAGCTTTTGTTCGCTTCTGGCTTCAGTACAGCAGATGTCATATCCGATATTTCTGGCCGTGGTGTGGGACTGGACGTCGTAAAATCCAAGATCGTAGCGTTGGGCGGAAGTGTCAGTGTAGACTCAGTCCATGGGAAAGGCACCACGTTCCTCGTGCAACTGCCGCTGACTCTCTCGATTATCTCGGCGATGCTCGTTCAGGTGAAAAACGAGAAGTACGCCGTGCCGCTCAGCCCCATTATCGAGACGGCTGTATTCAAAAAAGACCAAATCATGATGGCGCATCGTCAAAAAGTCATCGATTTCCGC
>DASQMM010000662.1:0-5189 GCA_035645495.1 Brevibacillus sp.
GACTTTTTCCTCGTAAACCTTTAGTATTTGTATTACAAATAAAAGGATCGGAGAAATGGTCATGTCGAAAGAAAAACTGTCGCAAATGATCTCGCGAGAATTGTTAAAAATGATTGAATCGGGAAAATACCCTCCCGGTTCAAAACTGCCGACGGAGATGGAATTGGCTGCTCAGTTTGGTGTAAGCCGAATCCCGATCCGGGAAGCCCTCAGCGTCCTTCGGGCAGCAGGGGTGATTAACTCGCGCCAAGGCGGCGGGAGCTTCGTCGAGGAGAATAACGGTCCCAACATCTTTGGCAATATCCACATTGAGAGTGACGATGCGGAAATTATCAGACACCTTTTTGAAATGAGAAAGATCATGGAGCCTGAGGCTGCTTACTTGGCAGCTCTCAGGAGGACTCCTGAACATTTGGAACGCATGCGGGAAGCACTGCGCTGGTTGGAAAAAGAGATGGCGGATGACAGCAAAATCGGCATGGAAGCCGACATGGAATTTCACCGGTCCATGATCCAGGCAACACTCAATCCGATCATGATCCAGGCGATGGAAAGTCTGTCTTCCCTGTACGAAAGAGCCTTGCAAATCACGCTGTTGCCCAACCTGGGATTAAAGCAGAAACGAAAAGCAGTCTATCAAGAACATCAGAACATCCTGCACGCGATCGAGATGGAAGAACCGGAACTGGCAAAAATTCAATGTGTCATTCACCTCAAGAACGCGGAGAAGAAACTGGATCTGTTTTTCTAGACAAACAACATGAGGAGAAAAAATGGAAAAGATGACAGAAGGACATATCAACGAGATTCGCGATATCGTGAAAACCGGTCAGGTACTGACAAAGGAAAGTGACCGTTTCAGCTATTCGTTTGACGCTTCATTTGGAACCTATCTTCCCGATGTGGTCATCCAGACAAAGAGCGTGGAGGAGTTGGCTGCTCTGGTCAAGCTTGCGAACCGCGAGAAAATCCCCGTGTATCCCCGAGGGCAGGGAACCAGTCTAAGCGGAGGCCCGCTCCCTGTCAAAGGCGGAATGGTTATCGATCTGTCTGTCATGGACGACCTGCTGGAAGTGGATGAAGAAGATCTGGTTGCCATTGTCTCACCAGGGGTCTTGACCGCCGATATTCACAAAGCAGCCGAGAAAAAGGGCCTGATGTATCCACCTGACCCCAGCAGCTCGCATGTATCTACAATCGGGGGTAATCTGGCCGAGAATTCCGGTGGGCCGCGCGGCTTGAAGTACGGAGTGACGAAGGATTATGTGATC
Source organism: Brevibacillus sp. (assembly GCA_035645495.1). Classification (GTDB taxonomy): domain Bacteria; phylum Bacillota; class Bacilli; order Brevibacillales; family Brevibacillaceae; genus Brevibacillus. Next base: position 1,272 of record DASQMM010000662.1, read on the forward strand.
GGTTTGGAACTGATCACACCAGAAGGAGAAATCATTCGCACCGGGGGCAAAACGGTCAAAAATGTCACTGGTTATGATTTAACCAAACTGGTCGTCGGGTCGGAAGGGACTCTGGGAATTATTACCAAAGCCATATTGCGTCTGATTCCCAAGCCTCCTGCTTCCGAGACGGTGATGGCGATTTTCGACAGCCTGGTTGACGCGGGAAGAGCGATTTCTGTGATCTTAACTTCTGGAATCCTGCCTTCCAAAATGGAACTAATGGATCAAGCCTCGATGACAGCTGTCGAGAATTACAAACCGTCGGGATTGCCCACGGATGCAGAAGCCTTGATTTTGATTGAATTGGACGGACATCCGGCGGCGATTCGGGACGAAGCGGAACAGGTACGTCATGTCTGCCAGAAAATTGGAGCAAGAGAAGTTCGCGTCCCGCAAACGAAGGAAGAAAAAGAAGAGGTATGGAAGGCGAGGAAGCTGGTTTCTCCTGCGATTGTGAGGGTGAAGCCGACGAAGATTTCCGAAGATGCTACGGTTCCACGCAGTAAAATTCCGGAGATGTGTCGCCGTCTGCAAGAAATCAAGGAAAAATACCAAATCCACCTCGTCGTTTTTGGTCACGTGGGAGACGGCAATCTTCATCCCAATATTATCGCGGACAAATCTGACAAAGAAGAGATGGCGCGTGTGGAAAAAGCGGTTGCGGAAATTTTTGAGGCAGCCGTCCAACTCGGCGGAACGTTGTCGGGTGAACACGGAATCGGCCTGATGAAAGCGCCGTTTATGGAAATGGAGTTAGGTGCGACTGGTCTCGATATGATGAAGCGTATCAAACAGGTTTGGGACCCGAACAACATTATGAACCCTGGCAAAATTTTTCCTGAACCGGGACAAAAGTTGGTGTTGAGCGAATGAAACCAGATGAACAACAGCTTACCGCTTTACGCAGCGAATTGAATTACGACAAGACGAATAAATGTGTACAGTGCGGTTATTGCCTGCCAGCGTGTCCGACCTACTTGACGATGGGAGTGGAGACACATTCCCCCCGTGGCCGCATCAACCTGGTCAAGATGGCGGGTGAGGGCAAAATCAAGGATTTGTCCGTTCTGGAAGAGCCGTTGGATCTGTGTCTGGGATGCCGGGCTTGTGAAACCGTCTGTCCGACTGGTGTTGAATACGGCGCCATTCTGGAATCCGCCCGTGCTGCCATCACGCGGAGAAAAACGTTCACGGTCTCGCAAAAAGCGATGCGCAATCTTCTGTTCAAGAAGGTATTCCCCAGCCGTAAAGCCATGAATCTGATCGGCAATGCGATGTGGGTCTACGAAAAAAGCGGTGTCCAAAAGCTGGCGAGAAAGAGCGGATTGATGAACAAGCTCCCCGCGCATCTGGGCGAATTCGAAAAGATAACCCCGCCAGCCGTAACACCTGCGCAGCGTGCTAGTCTCCCTGCCTTTACACCGGCTAAAGGAGAGCGCAAATACACGGTCGCGATGTTTGTCGGCTGTGTCATGGACGCCATGTTTCGCCGGATCAACCAGCTGTCTGTACAGCTCCTGGCGGAAGTGGGCTGTGATGTGATCGTCGTGGAAAACCAGACTTGCTGCGGCGCCCTGCATGCCCACACGGGAGAACTTGATGAGAGCAAAAATTTGGCGAAGAAAAATATCCTGGCTTTTGCGCAACACGATGTAGATTTCATCGTAAACAATGCGGGTGGATGCGGTGCGATGATGGTCGAATACGATCATCTATTGGCAGACGAACCGGAATGGGCAGAACGTGCGGAGCAATTCGTGAAGAAAACGAAAGATATCTCCCAGGTTCTTGTCTTGTGCGGAGGAATTCAGGGTGAAAAAAGATCGGCTGAGAGAGTCACCTATCAGCGCTCTTGCCATATGACAAATGTGCAAAAAGTTACCGAAGAGCCTGTTTCGCTGTTGAAGAATCTGTCTAACGTGGATCTGATCGAGATGAAAAATGCCAATATGTGCTGTGGCTCTGCGGGTATTTACAACATCGTGAACTACGATGCTTCGATGGAGATCCTGGATCATAAAATGAAGGACGTCAAAGAGACAGAGACGACGACGATTGTCACTACCAATCCAGGCTGTCTGTTGCAAATGAAGTTGGGAATCGAACGTGAAAAAATGGGAGATCGGGTACGAGCCGTTCATCTGATCGAATATCTGGCAGAACGATCTGGCATGATCAACGCTGCGGACCAAAGCCTTTCCTAGATTAGGAAGGGCTTTTTTGGTGCGCTCTGCTTGATGCTTTTTCCAAAAATTTGTTGACTTAATACGATATATCGTATTAGATTACATGTATAACGATATATCGTATTAACGAGATGGAGTGGTGCTCAATGAAATATTGGAATCACCGAGAGCGACTTGATGAACAGGATCATGGATGGAAACGATCTGCAGATTTCTACGTCAGGTATCGGCATGGCGGGCCCCGAGGCGGAGGCGGACGCGGGGATGGGAAGCGGCGTTTTTTTGAACGAGGGCAGTTCAAATTCGCCCTGCTCGAGCTTCTCTCCTCCACCCCCATGTACGGGTATCAACTGATCAAGGCAATGGAAGAAAAAACAGGCGGATATTACATCCCCAGTGCGGGTTCCATTTACCCCAATTTGCAGATGCTTGAAGAGATGGAGCTGATCGTTTCCAGCGAGGAAAATGGGAAGAAAATGTACCATATAACGGATAAGGGGAAAGCATTTCTCCAGGAAAGAAAGACTGGGATGGAGCATCCAAGGGAGCGTTGGGAAGGGCATGGGAGGCATCCATTCCCTGAGAAGGGCGACGTAAGGAACTTCATGAAAGAGTGGCCGGACGTGATGAACCTGTTGGTCCAGGCAGCAAAACAGGCACAAGAAAATCCCGACTCCAAACAGGCGTCCCAATTTCAAGAATTGATGCATAAGCTTCAAAGCAGCTTGAATGAGCTCTTGTCTTCGCAGGACGTACCCCAAGAAAATGATCGAAGGAGTGAACAATAAGGATGTCAGATAAATGGAATGAGTCAGATTCCCTGTTGGATACCATGCGTCTAGCCACGCTTGAACGGGATCAAAAGCATGCGGAGGTCGCAGCAGAAAATATCAAGATCCCTCGTGAAGGATTGTCAAAGGGTGATATATCAATATAAGACAACGTAATGGATGATTCGTAGTTTTGGCAAGAATGGATGATCCTTAAACCCAAGAAATAAAAGGAATAGGAGATGAACCATGGATAGAAACAGATTTTCAGCGATTGCCCACCAGCATCATGCATTTAGTAATCCAATCAATGAAGCTAAACTTATGAAAATGATACAATTACTATCCCTCAAACCTCAGGATAAAGTGATTGACATTGGGGCAGGAAAATGTGAACTGTTGATTCGTCTAGTAGAAGAATTCAAAATTACAGGCACTGCGATTGAGTTGTATGAGGGGGCCATTGAAGAAGCAAAGAGGGAAGCAAGTAGCAGAATTCCTCAGGGCAGCATTGAGTATATTGTGGGTGATGCCAAGGTAGCTGTACAGAAACAAGAAGGATTTGATCTGGGGATATGCATTGGCTCCACCCATGCGTTGGGCGGACTAGATTCTGCCCTGCAAGCAATGAAACGCCTTGTAAACAAAAATGGCTATATTCTAATTGGTGAGGGCTACTGGAAACAGCGTCCTTGTTCGGAATATTTGCAAGCCCTTGGAGGAGCTGCAGAGTCTGATTTAAAAAGTCATGCCGAGAATGTGATCGTTGCAGAGGAATTAGGTATGATTCCGCTCTGGTCTTATGTGGCAAATGAAGATGACTGGGATGATTACGAGTGGCTTTATTCTTCATCGATCGAAAATTATTGTCATGAAAATCCCGACGATCCAGATTGCGATGCCATGCTCGCACGAATCAG
>DASQMM010000663.1:0-5386 GCA_035645495.1 Brevibacillus sp.
GGAGGAACATGCCAACATCAGAGCAGCCAATTTTTCAAAAGGAATGAAGATGAGATTAAATTTTTGTCGTGCATTTCTCAATAATCCGGAGTTGATATTCCTTGATGAACCGACTTCCGGCCTCGACCCGGTTAACGCTAAAAAAGTTAAGGAGATTATTTTGCAAAAGAAAGAGGAAGGAAAAACGATCTTTTTAACCACTCACAACATGGGTGTCGCAGATGAAATTTGTGATCGAGTCGCTTTTATTGTGGATGGACAAATTCGTCTAATCGACTCTCCTCGAGAATTAAAAATCAAATACGGAAAAAAAATCTTGCAGGTTGAATATCGGGAGGGTGAAGCGATCAAATCGGCCGATTTTTCACTGGAGCGGATCGGGTCCAATAAGGACTTCTTGCATTTGTTGCAAAGCAAGGAGCTTGAACGGATTCACACGTTGGAAGCGACATTGGAAGATATATTTATTCAGGCGACGGGGAGGAGCCTCTCGTGAGAATTGCTGCCGCAGTGAAATACGACATCGTTGCTCAATTTCGTCATGGATTTTATTACGCCTATTTGATCGTCAGCCTGCTGTATGCCGTATTGCTTATGTCCCTGCCCGATGCTCTAAGGCCTACGGCTGACATGCTTGTCATCTTCTCCGATCCGGCCGTCCTCGGTTTCTATTTCATCGGAGGCTTGGTCATTTTGGAAAAGGATCAGAATACGTTTCAAAGCTTGTTTGTCACTCCCTTTCGTTCGTATGAATACATCGTCGCCAAAGTGATCTCACTTACGGTTCTCACGATTCTGGCCAGTTTATTTATCGTGCTGCTAACCGCTCCAGCTACTTTTCAACCGCTTTGGTTCGTGACTGGAGTAGTGTTAAGCTCCGTCTTTTTCACGCTTGTCGGCTTTTGGCTTGCTGTCCGATCAAGGACCGTTAACGGATATTTGTTGTCCTCGCCGTTTTACATAATTGTGCTGATGCTGCCTGCGGTGGAGTACCTGCATATCTTTAGTACCCCCCTGTTCTATTTGTTTCCAAGCAAGGCTTCTCTTGTCCTCCTGGCAGGAGCGTATCGCGGGTTAGGGCTTTGGGAGTGTGCATACGCAGTGATCACTTTGCTTCTATGGAGCGCAATTGCCTTTGTCATGGCCGAGAAGTCGTTTCAACGATACATCATTTCACCAAGGGGAGGGGACCGCTCATGAAGAAACTGGGCGCTCTTTTCCTGGGTGACATCAAAAATATCCGCCGAGACCCCATGCTTCTGCTTGCTCTGTGTGCACCGCTCTTGTTGGCGGCGGCTTGTAAGTGGGGGATCCCGGTCCTTACGGAAATTTTGTGGCGGGAATTGTCTTTCGATCTTGCTCCACACTACGTGTTCATTATGAGCTTTATAATGCTGCTCCCTCCCTTCATGCTGGGGATCATGGCGGGGCTGATCATACTAGACGACCGGGATGACAATCTCCTGGTTTATTTCGCTGTCACCCCGCTGTCCACCTCGGGCTACCTGATCTATCGGCTTCTATTGCCGTTTCTGCTGGGCGGCGTTCTTGCCTGTTTTGTGATCTGGTTTCCCGATCTTATCCCGTTTCACTCGTATAAGCATATTCCCATTGCGCTGATGGCTGCTTTGGAAGCGCCGATCATGGCTCTGTTTATGGGGGCTTTTTCGACGAACAAGGTAGAAGGGTTAGCTTTGACCAAAGGAGCTGGATTTACGCTGTTCCTGCCGTTCCTTCCTTACGTCTTTGCAGGCCAGTGGTGGGTGGCGATGACGTTGTGCGCACCTACAGTATGGGTGTCGAGAGCGTTGCTTGCCAGTTTTCAAGACAGCGGAGACTACTGGCTTTCCCTAGTCGGCGGAGCGGCTCTTCATATTCTGTTAATTATCGTGCTGTTAAAACTGTTTCAAAGAAGAATGGCACTGTAAACCGAGATTTCCAGGATGAACGGTATTTTGTCTGAGAATCCAGTATTTTGCTGGAAAATCAGGATTTGTAAAAACAAATGGGAAAAGGGGAAAATCCATGAACAAAGCCATTGATGTAGGCGATCCGACCATTTTTCACAATGAAGCTTATTTTGTGAATCCGTACGAAACATACCGCCAGCTTCTTTCTGCAGGAGAGATTCACTATTTGAATCTTTACGGGGGCATGTGGTATTTGGGAAGCTATGAAGCGGTATCCGCCGTGCTGACGGATAACCGAGTCTCCCACGATACGGTGAAGTATTTGGCGATCCAGTTTACCGATGAACAGCGTGCGCAGCTATCAGAGTTTATTCGACTTTACAGTATGTGGATGTCACTGAAGGACGGAAAGGAACATGTACGCTTGCGCAATATTACCCATAAAGCATTTGCTCTTTCCATGCGCGAAATCGTTCCGACAATTCAAACCATGGTTGATTCGTTGCTTGACAATTTCGACGGCAAGGGTCAGGTTGATTTTCTCAAAGATTTTGCCTACCATTTGCCCGCCTTGGTTGTAATGAAACTAATCGGGATTCCGCTGGAAGACCGCTTACTTGGCGTTGCATGTGCAGACAGCCTGGGAGAACTGTTTGGTTCTACCCAAGCCAATTTTGATGTTGCCTTGCGAGCACAGAAAAATCTGGTTGAGATGACACGCTATCTGGAGGAGTTAATCGCCAAGAGACGCTTAAAGCCGGAGAATGACTTTATCAGCAACATGCTCGCAGTAGAGGACAACGGAGAGAAATTAACGGTGGATGAGATCCACGCACAATGCTCGATGTTGCTGTTTGCGGGTCATGAAACGACGAGGAATCTGTTCGGCAACGGATTATACACGCTGCTTAAACATCCGCAGCAATTTAAAAAATTAAAAGAGAATCCGGGGCACATGCGAACGGCTGTTCAGGAAATGCTTCGTTATGACAGCCCGGTTCAGTACACAGTACGTGAAGCGACAGAGGATATGGAAATATACGGTAGATCAATTCGTCAGGGACAACCGATCTTGTTCTGTTTCGGGTCGGCAAACCACGATCCGCAAAAGTTTACATCTCCGGAAGTCTTCGACATTACAAGAAACGAAAGCCGCAATCTCTCCTTCGGGATGGGAATTCACTCCTGCACAGGAGCCCAACTGGCTTTGATGGAAGCGGAGATAGCATTCACTTCTCTAATCAAGCGATTTCCGGATATGAAGCTGGTGGATGAGCGGCCAAACTGGTTGTTAAATGCTGGTTTTAGAGGATTGCAGGATCTTTACATCGCTATATAGCATGGAATGGACCATAAGGTCGCCGAGTATTCTTCGGCGACCTTTTTTTGTACTTTCAGAAAATGTCCTTTGGCTGACACGTACAAGGCGAGTGAACTCTCGATTGACAGAAGCAGGCATGATTGATTAAAATCGATGTGAATATAAAAATAAATTGGTCATACGTTTATTGAGGAGGGGCTTTACATGCCCAAAGCATTTTCACAACGGGAAAAAGAACTGATTCACAACAAACTGCTAGAAACCGGAAAGGCACTGATTCGGACATTCGGGATCAAAAAGACGAATGTGGAGGATTTGACCAGGTCGGCTGGTATATCGAAAGGTGCCTTTTATTTGTTTTACCAGTCAAAAGAAGAATTGTTTTTAGAAGTTCTGGAGATTTATGAGAAGGAACTGCAGCATGAACTTTTGCAGATTATCGCGGCGCCGGGTACCGATGCCAAGCAAAGTTTTATCGCGACGATGAAGAAAGCCATTTCCATTGTCGAAAGCAGTTCGATGATGAAACTGCTTTCCAAAGAGGAGCTTGCTTATCTGCAGCGGAAAATGCCGGAACAGAAAATGAAAGAGAACATGGAAAACGATTTTTATTTCATCCAGCAATTTATCGAAAAATTACGCGAACAATACTCTTTTAAGGAGTTTGACCTGAATAATGTGATCGGCGTTGTGAAAGCCATTTTCTTTCTTAGTTTGGAAAAGGAGAATTTTGGATTGGATCTCTATCCGTATACGATCGATACGTTACTTGAGATGTTAGCGGGCTACATGATCAAAGAATAGATGTCCCCGGCAAGTAAGGTAGCTGTGGATAGGAGGGAGAAGCGTGAATAGGTTAACCCGGTTTTCCATGAAAAACATCGCGGCTGTCCTCATTATGATCATGCTATTGGCTGGAGGGGGAATTTACGCAGCAAGTACACTGAAGGTAGAGAGTCTGCCGGACGTTACTTTGCCATACGTAGCAGTAACCACCCAGTATGCAGCTCCCCCTGAAGACGTGTTGGAAAAGGTGACGAAACCTTTGGAAAAAGCGTTTGCTGGACTGGAAGGTTTAAAGCACATGTCGTCTTCGTCCAGCGACAACTTTTCGCGCATTGTCATAGAACTGAAGCACGGCATTGACCCCGAGGATGCAAAAGAAGATGTTGCGAGCCTGATTGGCAATGTGGCACTTCCGCTACAAGCGGAAAAACCCAGAGTGACTACGACGGGATTTGCCACCACACCGATTTATTACCTGGCATTGTACGGCAAGAATGGGACCAGCCAGGAAGAACTTGATAGAATCTATAAAGACATCATACTTCCCGATCTCAATGCAATCATCGGAATTGACAGAGTTGAATCAATCGGGAATCAGGAACATGTAGTAACGGTAAAGCTCGATGCTGACGCATTGCAAAGCTTCGGGTTAACGCCAGGGCAAGTAACCCAGTACATACGGGACTCTCTCATATCCGCATCTTCTGGTACTGTCGAACTGAACGGCGATACGCAGATGGTACGGGTGAAGGGAGAATTCAACACGATTTTTCAGTTTGAAAATATGGAGATCCCTGTGTCCGATCAGCAGATCCTTCACTTGGGAGAAATAGCAAAAGTTGAAGCAAAACAGGAATCTAAATTTTTCGCCAGGTTTAATGAACAGCCGGCGATCGGACTGATCCTCTACAAGAGCAAAAGTACAAATACCATTGAGTTTGCTGATAAGGTAGATAATTTGCTGGAAAAATGGAAAACAACGCAGCCCTACGTTGATTTCCACATCGTGGCGAATCGGGCCACCGATATTAGACAATCCATCCACGGGATGTTTCAAGAGGGGATTTTGGGAGCCATTCTCGCTTCCATCATGATTCTCCTCTTCCTGAGGAATTTGCGGATGACGCTTATTGTGCTCGTCTCCATTCCACTTTCTCTCATTATGACTCTATTATGTATGGCACCGTTGGGAGTCTCGCTCAATATCATGACCCTCGGGGGAATGGTGATTGCGATCGGGCGGGTGGTAGACGACAGCATTGTGGTAATAGAAAACATCTATTCCAACCTATTGAAGGCACAGGAAAGAAATGAATCGGTCATCATCTTGGCAACCCAGCAGGTGGCAATGGCGATCACTTCCTCGACA
>DASQMM010000664.1:0-4764 GCA_035645495.1 Brevibacillus sp.
GGTGATGGGGGGAGCCAACTCGGAGATCAACGATGATACGAAGGAAATTATTTTGGAAGCAGCCTGGTTCACACCGCAGACGGTCCGCAGCACCTCTCGCAAGCTGGGCATGCGCACAGAAGGCTGCGTGCGTTGGGAAAAAGGAGTAGACCCGTTGCGCGTAAAAGAAGCCGGGGAGCGCGCTGCAGCTTTGATCCAGCAATTGTCTGGCGCGAAGGTTTCCCTGGGAGTTGCGACCAGCGTCGTTCAGGAAGGCAAACCTGCTGTGGTTAGCATTACTTTGGAAAAAATCAACCAGCATCTGGGTACGTCCCTGAATGCTTCAGAGGTATCGCCGATTTTTGATCGTCTTCAGTTCCCCTATGAAGTCGGGGGCAACAAATGGACGGTCACGGTTCCTACCAGACGCGGAGATATCACATTGCCGGAGGATCTGGTGGAAGAGGTTGCCCGTTTGTATGGCTACGACAAGATTCCGACCAGCCTGCCGACAGGGGTGACTACCCAAGGACAGCTTACTGCAGATCAGCAATTGCGCCGGACGATTCGCCGCCACCTGATTGGAGCTGGACTGAACGAGGCCATTTCCTACGCTCTCGTTTCCCCGGATCGCGTGGAGGACGTAGCGGGATTGCACGAAGGCAAGACGAATCCAGTCGCCCTGCTCATGCCGATGAGCGAAGAGCACAGTGTTCTCCGGACCAGCCTTCTTCCAAGCCTGTTGAGTACGGTGGCCTACAACAAAAATCGACAAAATCATGATGTTGCGATCTTTGAGCTGGGACGGGTATTTTTGCAACGCGAGAACGACTTAAAAGAACTGCCGGAAGAGCGTGTATACGTCGGCGGAGCCATGACAGGGCAATGGATGCCGCAAAACTGGATGGGAGCCAAACAGCCTGTCGATTTTTATCAGATCAAAGGCGTGGTCGAATCCCTGCTGCACGCGCTGGGAATCCAAAACGTCACTTACAGAGCGGCTTCCGATTTGGCAGGCATGCATCCGGGACGCACTGCTGAAGTGTGGGCCAAAGAAAATCGCCTGGGATTCCTGGGTCAGGTTCATCCAGGTACGGAGAAGGCATACGACCTGACCGAGACCTACGTTTTCCAATTGGATCTTGAGAAACTGGGTGAAGCAGCGAGTGATGTGGGGCATTACAACCAACTGCCGAAATTCCCTGCCGTGACGAGGGACTTGGCACTGGTCGTGAACCGCGAAGTCAGCGCAGGCACGCTGCAGGCGACCATTCGGGAAGCTGCCGGAGTTTTGCTTGAGTCGCTGACCCTCTTTGATGTATACACGGGTGAACGCATTGCCCAAGACAAGAAAAGTATGGCCTTTTCCCTGGTCTTCCGCCATCCGGAGCGTACCTTGCAGGATGAGGAAATCCAACAGGTTACGACAGCAGTGATTGAAGCATTGAAAACAGCAACAGGCGCAGAATTGCGCATGTAGGTTGTAGAATGCAAGGACAGCTTGACGAATTATGACATTTTCAGTAACCTAAAAAGGATACAGTAGAGCAAAGGTCGCAGTAGGGAGGAACCCTTCGTGCAAGGTGATGGAAAAAATCGTTTGACGGTTGATATCTATGGCCAACAATACCGGTTGAGTGGCAAGGCGAGTGTGAATCACATACGGACGGTGGCCGGTTTCGTTGACGACAAGATGAACGAAATCGCCAACGGGAATCATCGTTTGGACACGGCCAAGATCGCCGTACTCACTGCAGTCAACATCGCGGATGAGTACTACCGCCTTCGCCAAGAGTACGAAGAACTGCTGAGACTCCTTCAGGAAGACGCAAAAGAAAAGTTATAAATTCGTGAAAACGCTAAAAAAGAGAGGCACTGGCCTCTCTTTTTCACATTTGCATCTCATATGGGATGGAGTGATTAGCTTTCTTGTCGATTGCGGGGTTCCCCCAGATTCTTGATGGGGATAAACAAGTCGATGATTCCGATGACCAGTGAAGCCAGGAGTGCTCCCAAAATGGTGACACGGAAACCGGCGACGAAAAACTGTGTAATGTAGATGACTACAGCACTGACGAGAAAACCGACAATCCCACGGTTATAGGGCGAGATGCGCTCACCGAACAGGGATTCAACAATCCAACCAATTACGGCGATAACAACAGCCGCTAACAGTGCCGTCCAAAAACTGTTTACAGAAAAGCCGGGTACGAGAAAACCGACAAACATCAGTACGACAGCGGCTACAATAAAGCGGATGACATGGCGCATGAATGTCAAGTCTACTCCTCCTTTGTGTGTTGTATCAGTCTCATTCTGGCTTACTTGAAAGCTGTTTATCCATCAATAGCATGTGTAAAATTATCCTTGAAGAAGTCGGCATGCTATAATGGTGGATAATCATTGAAGGAGAAGCTTTGACACCCTGCGGCAACGGGCATTGTTTTCGAGGCCGAAGGAGGATATGAGGAGGATCACAGTGGAACAACGGGTCTTAAAAACCTTGGAATATGACAAAATAATCGCCATGTTGATCGACAAGGCGTCCAGCACATACGGGAAAGAAAAAGCAGCAGAATTGATCCCCACCACATCGCTGGAACAGGCAAGTATCGCCCAGCGTGGAACTGCTGAGGCCGCAACGGTATTGCGTTTGAAAGGAAGCGCACCTTTGGGAGGAATACGCGACATCCGCGGTCCGGTGCAACGCGCCAGGCTCAATGCGATGCTCTCACCGAGCGAACTGCTGGACATCGCCAGCACGATCGGGTCGGGACGCAGGCTGAAAAACTTCCTTCTGGATATGGCAGAAGACGTGGAGCTTCCTTTGCTGCAATTTCAGGCAGAGCGAATCGAGGGATTGCGTGATCTGGAGACAGAAATTCGTCGCTGTATCGATGAAAATGGAGAAGTTCTGGACAGCGCCAGTGTAGAGCTGCGTCAGGTTCGCCAGGAGATCAGGCAGGTCGAATCACGCATTCGGGAAAAGCTGGATCAGATGACGCGATCTTCCTCCTACCAGAAGATGTTGATGGAAAACATTGTAACGATCCGCGGAGACCGCTTTGTCATTCCGGTAAAACAAGAGTATCGGCATGTGTTTGGGGGAATCGTTCACGACCAGTCTGCATCGGGCGCGACACTCTTTATCGAACCGGAAGTAATCGTCACGATGAACAACAAGCTGCGTGAACTTCGTCTGCGTGAGGAGCGAGAGGTAGAGCGGATTTTGTATCTGCTGACCGAACAGGTTGCCTTTGCGGTAGAAGCATTATTGGAAAATGTGGATGCGCTGACCGAGCTTGACTTCATGTTTGCCAAGGCTCAATTAGCCTGGAGCATGAAAGCGATCTGTCCCCGCTTGAACGACAGCGGATATCTGCGCATGAAAAAAGCACGTCATCCACTGATCCCTCGTGAGGTCGTCGTCCCGGTAGATGTAGAATTGGGTGGCGAGTATCAGGCAATTGTCGTCACCGGACCGAATACCGGGGGGAAGACGGTATCATTGAAGACGATCGGTCTGCTGTCATTGATGGCGATGGCAGGCTTGCATATTCCGGCAGAAGAAGAAAGCGAAATGACGATCTTCTCCTCGGTCTTCGCCGACATCGGAGATGAACAGTCGATCGAGCAAAGCCTGTCTACCTTTTCCAGTCACATGACCAACATTATTCACATCCTGGCCTCCATGGATGAGCGCAGCCTGGTTCTCTTCGACGAGCTGGGCGCCGGTACAGACCCTACGGAGGGAGCGGCATTAGCGATGTCCATCATCGATCATGTGATTTCTTCGGGAGCGAGGCTGGTAGCCACAACGCACTACAGTGAGCTGAAGGCCTACGCCTACGACAGGCCTGAAGTCATCAATGCCAGCGTGGAATTTGACGTCGAGACGCTGCGCCCGACCTACCGGCTGCTGATCGGTGTCCCGGGGCGTTCCAATGCGTTTGCGATTGCTCGTCGGCTTGGGCTGCCCGAGGAAATCATCGAAGTGGCACGCGGCTCCATCAGCGAGGAAGACAATCAGGTAGAAAGCATGATTGCTTCATTGGAGCGCAATCGCAAGACCGCAGAAGCCGAGCGGCAAGAAGCAGAGAAGCTCCGTAGGGAGGCAGAAGAGCTGCGCCGCCAGTTGGAAGAGGAAAGAGCCCGCTTTGCCGAAGAAAAAAACAAGCGGATGGAACAGGCGGAGGACGAGGCGCGAATCGCTGTCCAACTGGCCAAGGAAGAGGCCGAGGCAATCATCCGCGAGTTGCGTGACATGCGTGACGAGGGCGTCGAAATCAAGGAACACCGTCTGATTGAAGCGAAAAAGCGACTCGGTAATGCCGTGCTGGAGCTGGAGAAGGAAAAGGTAAAAAAACCAGCGAAGGCCGTACGTGCCACACAAGTCAAAGTAGGGGACGAAGTCATGGTCACAAGCTTCGGCCAAAAGGGTTTTGTTCTGGAAAAAGTGAATAACGACGAATATCTGGTGCAAATCGGCATCATGAAAATGAAAGTAAAGCGGGATGACATGAACGTGGTGAAGCCTGCCAAAAACGAGCAGCAAGCAGCTCCGTACACGTCTGTAAAACGCAGAAGCGACTCCATCAAGATGGATTTGGACCTGCGCGGCTACAATGTAGAGGATGGCATTCGCGAAATCGAACAATTTTTAGACGATGCCCTGTTGGCCGGCCTGCATTCGGTCTCCATCATTCACGGACATGGTACGGGCGTTTTGCGCAAAGGAGTACATGAGTACCTGCGCCACCATCGCAATGTGAAATCCTTCCGTCT
>DASQMM010000665.1:0-4390 GCA_035645495.1 Brevibacillus sp.
TTTTTACAGGAACAGTAGGCTCCTGCATCCGCTCCCGCAGCGATTTCAACAGGCTTTCGTCCCCGTCGAGGAGCCGCAGAGCGATCCATCTGGTCGGAAAACGCGTACCGAGCGTTTGTGCGATGATAGGCTGCAATTCCGCCACTTTTTCTTCAATCTCTTTCGTATACGGAATTTGTACAGGCTCCGGAGAGATTTCTCCGCTGGCAACCTTCTCGACTTGCTCCATCAGGGTATCGATCCCGATATTGTTTCGCGCAGAGATGGCGACACAGGGGACGCCCAGCCGCTGCGAGATGATCTGCAAGTCGATCTGCACACCCCGCTTTTTTGCTTCGTCGATCAGATTGACGCAAACCACCACACGCGATGTCATTTCCAGAACCTGCAGGGCAAGATTCAGGTTTCTTTCCAACGAAGTAGCGTCCAGTACGACAATCGTGACATCCGGTTGCTCGAAGATAATGTAATCTCTCGCGACTTCCTCGTCAGCGGAGTTGGAATACAAGGAATACGTACCCGGCAAATCAATGATACGAAAAGCAGATTTTCCGTACGTAAATTCGCCTTCCGCCATTAGAACCGTTTTGCCAGCCCAGTTGCCTGTATGCTGACGCAATCCGGTCAAGGTGTTGAACAAGGTGCTTTTTCCGGTGTTCGGGTTCCCGGCGAGAGCGATGGTGTAGGTTCTCACAACGAATCGCCTCCGACACACTCCCCGAAGATAAGGGAGCTTTCCTCCTTGCGTAATGCGATCATGGTATGGTTGACCCGAAAAGCGATTGGATCTCCCAACGGACTTTTCTGTACAACTTCTACGATATTGCCAGGGACGAATCCCAGGTCGAGCAATCGTCTGCGCAATACACCCTGAACTTCAATGCGCTCCAAACAGATCTGACTCCCGGTCGCAGCGTCAGATAAAGGAATGCTGGAAGTTGACATGACGTTCACGCTCCTTTTCTTTCATCAAAGACAAACTGTTGTGTGAGGGCAAACTTTTGCTTAAAAAAATACTTCTCGATTTTGTATGAATGTAGTGTAAACGAAGACTCTTTCCTTTGCAACAAAGTTTTTACTGAGGGAAACTTTTTGCGGCAAAAACGCCTTGTAGATGGGTTTTCGAGTAGTGTATGCGCAAATGGGGGCTTTTGGTGAGGGAGGTACTTGCAACCTTCTCGTTGTTTCCAACCGTTTAAAAGTATATCGCTTCTGACGGGACATATACTGTAACTACAATTGCGGTTGGGAGGGATGATCATGCAGACATTCCGCGTCTGGCTGGAGAATATCCCCACGCTTTGTAACACGTATCGGGATATCGTGAACGAGATGACGGATCGGGTAAATACAGCTCCAGTACGGATTCAATACAAGGATCAGGAGCAGGACGGCCTACACCTATTTCTCTTCCAGAGCTGGTGTGAACAAGAGTACGACGCCCAAACCATCGACTGGGCTAGAGCCTTCGTAGCCTTGACGATCGCAGAATGGGTCATGCAAGTGAAAGAACCGGAAATCATCGAGGAGATGGCTGCCGACTTGCTGCAGGTGGAACAACTTGAGGACGAATGGGAAGAGATGCTGCCGACTATTCTTCTGCGGTGTCAGGAAAACGATCAGGTAAACGAAGGATGGTTCAGCGCGACGACGAGAAAAGCCAAGGTGTATCAAAAAGCCTTCCAATACCTGGAGACCGAGCGATCCATTCACCTGACAGGCTTTATACGTTTCCGCCTGCAAGAGCATTGGAATGAGCTGTTCGAACTCGTCGAGGCAGGAATCGATGATTATCTCGAGGAAAAGCAATATGAGGAATTTGTAGAGCTTCTGCGCTATTTTATCGCCGCTCAGGATAGCAAGCAGGAAGTGGTTCACATCGTTCCTAGTGTGGACAAACCCTTCCATCTTTATGATAAAAAAGGGGATCGTCTGTGGCTGGAGCAACTGGATGCTGTACTGAATTTGGATGAACAGCAATGCCGCGACGAAGACTATCTGGTAAGCGCCTTGGTCACGCTTGCCCCGCAAAGCATCGTTTTGCATCAGGCAGGGGATAAGCCTGGTCTCGCCAAGACAATCCAGAGCATTTTTGACAGCCGCCTGATCACCTGTCATTCCTGTCAGCTTTGTCGGGGAAAACGTGTGCTTGACGCGCACAATCCGACTAAACTATAATAGCTGTTATAAGTTCACATGATGGAAATACGATGAGAAGGACATGGACAATATGCAGGACGCGACAGAGAGGCGGGACATCGGCTGGAAGCCCGCTGCGGATGTATAGTGATCTACCCCCTTTAAGTAGCTGCCGGGAACGAAGCGAAGGCTTTTACTAACGGCATGCCGGTGAAAAGCCGTTATTGCAACGAAGGAGTTTGGATGCTGCATGTGCGCGCCAACTCGAAGTAGGGTGGTACCGCGAGACTACACTCGTCCCTTTTTGGGATGGGTGTTTTTTTATTTTCTCTAAAAAATGGCAATCAGGAAGGAAGAATCCAACGTGGCACAGATTAATGTTACTTTTCCAGATGGTGCAGTTCGTCAATACGACGCGGGCATTACCATCGAGGAAATCGCAGGCTCTATTAGTGCAAGTCTGAAAAAGAAAGCTGTAGCCGGCAAAAAAGACGGCAAAGTCGTTGACCTCTATACAGCGCTCGACGAAGATGCTGCGATCGAAATCGTCACTCTCGACTCGGCAGACGGGCTGGAAGTGTATCGCCATAGCACCGCACACTTGCTCGCACAAGCGGTAAAACGCCTGTACGGCAAGGAGGTCAAATTCGGTATCGGGCCGGTGATTGAAGACGGCTTCTATTACGATATGGATATTCCCGTATCCCTCTCCCCAGAGGATCTGAGCAAGATCGAAGCGGAGATGGAGAAAATTGTAAAAGAGGATCTGCCGATTCGCCGCAAAGTCGTAAGCCGCGAAGAAGCGACAAAAATCTTCAAGGAATTGAATGACCATCTGAAGCTTGAGCTGATCCGCGACCTGCCGGAGGATGCAACCATCACACTGTACGAGCAAGGCGAATTCTTCGACCTGTGCCGCGGTCCGCATCTGCCATCCACTGGCTACATCAAAGCCTTCAAGCTGATGAACGTAGCGGGTGCCTACTGGCGCGGCAATTCGGAAAATCAAGTACTGCAGCGTGTATACGGTACAGCCTGGCCGAAAAAAGCAGAGCTGGAGGAATACCTGCATTTCATCGAGGAAGCGAAAAAGCGTGATCACCGCAAACTTGGCAAAGAACTGGAGCTGTTCATGTTCTCCGAGGAAGCTCCTGGCATGCCGTTCTATCTGCCGCACGGCTTTACAGTGCGCAACGAGCTGGAGCAATTCTCCCGCCGTCTGCAGCAACTCGCGCAATACACTGAAGTCCGTACGCCGTTTCTCATGAACGAACGCCTATGGCATCAGTCCGGCCACTGGGATCACTATCATGAGAACATGTACTTCTCCGAGGTGGACAACGCTACTTATGCGTTGAAGCCGATGAACTGTCCTGGACATATGCTCATTTACAAAAACGCGATGCACTCCTACCGCGATCTGCCAATCCGCTACTCTGAGTTCGGACAGGTGCACCGCCACGAGTACTCCGGTGCGCTGAACGGCATGCTGCGGGTAAGGACTTTCTGCCAGGACGATGCGCACGTCTTTGTCCGTCCTGATCAGATCGAAAGCGAAATCAAAAACATGATCAGCTTGATCGATAGCATCTACAAAGTGTTTGGTTTCGAATACAGCGTAGCGTTGTCCACTCGTCCAGAAGATTCGATGGGATCCGATGAGCTGTGGGAAATCGCGGAAAACTCTCTGCGTAACGTATTGAATGACTCGGGACTGCCATACGAGATCAAAGAAGGAGACGGCGCGTTCTACGGTCCGAAGATCGACTTCCAGATCACAGATGCGCTAAAACGCCGCCACCAATGCGGTACCATCCAGCTGGACTTCCAGTTCCCTGAAAAATTTGACCTGACTTATGTGGGCCAGGACAATGAAAAGCATCGTCCAGTCGTATTGCACCGCGCGATGTACGGTTCCATGGAGCGCTTTATCGGCATCCTGATCGAGCACTACGCCGGCGCATTCCCGACTTGGCTGACTCCGGTGCAAGCACGCATCATGACCATCAACGACGTGCATGTACCATACGCAGAAGAAGTAAAGGCAAAAATGGCACAAGCCGGTATCCGTGTCGAACTGGATTCGCGCAATGAAAAAATCGGCTACAAAATCCGCGAAGCACAAGTGCAAAAAATCCCGTACAGCTTGGTTATCGGGGAAAAAGAAATGGCGGATGGCACGCTGTCTGTACGCCGCCGCGGTGTTGGCGATGAAGGTGCCATGTCTGTAGACGCGTTTATCGAAAAAATC
>DASQMM010000666.1:0-5379 GCA_035645495.1 Brevibacillus sp.
CATCGGTCACCATCACGAGTTTTTTTGCACCAAGCGCTGCCGCTACAGCACCTGCTGCTACGTCTGCGTTGACGTTATAGGTATTGCCGCCATCCGCGCTGACAGACAACGGAGCGATGACTGGCAAATAGCCTTGCGTGAGGATCGCGTGGGGAATCGCGGCATTCAC
Organism: Brevibacillus sp.; assembly: GCA_035645495.1. Lineage (GTDB taxonomy): Bacteria > Bacillota > Bacilli > Brevibacillales > Brevibacillaceae > Brevibacillus. The sequence continues at coordinate 170 of DASQMM010000666.1, forward strand.
CTGACGGATCTCGCCTACCCAGCCGAGCGGCTTGCCTGTTTTCTCAGCGACGACCGTCTGTCCATCGATTCCGCTCACACCCCACGCTTTCGCTCCTGCCTGCGTCAAACGGCGTACCAATGCCTTATTAATGCTGCCGCACAAGACCATTTCCACGACACCAAGCGTATCCTCACAGGTAACGCGCTGTCCGTAGACAAATTGCGGTGTGATCTGGACGCGATCCAGCATTGCGTTGATCGCTGGTCCCCCGCCATGCACGATCACCAGCTTTTTTCCATCCTGCTGCAAGCTGGCGATCGCCTGAAAAAAGCTGTCCGGCAATTGATCCATCGTACTCCCGCCGCATTTGATGACCACAATCTCTTCCATCTGTCTTCCTCCTCTACGGGAATAGGGGGACGAGCGGCAATCCCATGGTTTCGGGCAATTCAAACATCACGTTCATATTGTGAATCGCTTGCCCCGCTGCGCCTTTGACCACATTGTCGATCACGGACAAGAGAATGACTCTTCCGGTGCGTTCATCCACATGCACCGCAATATCGCAATAGTTGGAACCGTACACTTCTTTCGTCCGCGGATGGCTGCCTGCGGGACGAATCCGCACAAAAGGCTGGTCTGCATACGCAGAGGTGTACAACTCCTGTATCTGATCCTGCGTTACCTGTTTGGTCAATTTCCCGTAAGCTGTCGCTAAAATTCCCCGAGTCATCGGCACCAGATGAGGTGTAAACTGGATCATCGTCTCTACCCCGTTTTGCCGCATCATCTCTTGCTCGATTTCGGGGGTATGCTGATGGGTTCCGACCTTATAGGCATGAATGCTCTCATTGATTTCGCTATAATGGACGCCGAGAGAAACCCCGCGTCCTGCTCCTGATACCCCCGACTTGGCGTCCACGATCCAACTGTCCGTTGCCACCCATCCGGATTTCGCCAGCGGCAGCAAAGCGAGCAAGGCAGCCGTTGGATAGCATCCAGGATTGGCGATCAGGCTGGCTCCTGCCACCTGTTCCTTGTTCCACTCCGTCAGACCGTAGACAGCACGTTTGATCCACTCCTCCGATGCTGCCTCCTTTTTATACCAATCCTGATAGACTTGCGGGCTCGCCAAACGGAAATCTCCAGACAAGTCAATCACTTTTCCCCCGAGCTCGACTACTTGCGGAGACAGCTTCGCGCTCACTCCTGCAGGCGTTGCAAAAAAAACCACATCATTTTCCTTGCTGAGGTGTTCGGCATCAATCGCTGACAATGCTGGCAAACCGAGATCATACACATGCGGAAATACATGATCCAGCGGTTCTCCTTGCGATGAACTGGAATACAAATTTGCGATGCGTACTTGGGGGTGCCCTGCCAACAACCGAATCAATTCCGCTCCCCCGTAGCCAGTCGCCCCTACAATTCCGACCCGAATCATGGTTTCTTCCCTCTCTTTTGTCTGTATTTTTATACATGAATGATAATAAAAATTCAAAATGAATACAACCCTTTTTCATGGAAAAACGCCCGAATGTCGCTCGGGCGCTTTCTTGTGGAGGGATATTTACTTCTTGTCAGCCAGCCAAGCAGCCAGTGTTTCTGCATCGTTGCCTTTCGCGAGACCTGGCGGCATTTGACCTTTTCCATTCTTAAGTACTTCAAGGATCTGATCCTTGCTCAGCGTTCCACCAATTTTCTGCAGATTGGGGCCGACTGCTCCTTCAAGCGTTTGACCATGGCAACCTGCACAGGTGTTTTTATACAATGCTTCTGCCGTTGCCGCATCATAGCCGCCAGATGGCGCAGTGGCTCCATTTCCGTTTTCAGGGGCCGGCGTTTCTGTCCCCGGCTGGTTGTTGTTGGGTGTTGCCTGGTTTCCGCCACCGCAAGCACTAAGCGCGAACACGAGTACAGCCGCTACCAATGAGAGCGAAAAACGTTTCATGGGCTGTTCCCTCCTTTTCTCGATATTCTTCGCTAAGTATGCCCTGCGCGGTGTATTTCATTCCTAAAAATGACGTCTACTTCAGCGGCAACTCCAATGGATTCCACTCACGCAATTCCAGCGTTCTGGCTTCTTCCACCACGACTGGGTCTGCTTCGGCCAAGAGACGTGCCTCTTCCATGCTGTCGGCCTTGTAAATGACCAACCCGCCCTGCTTGTCCGTGAATGGTCCAGCCATGAAGACCTTTCCCTTTTGGTACAAATCATTGATGTACTCCAGATGTGCTGGTCTGATCTGTGTATTTTTTTCCTGATCGATAATCGGTAAAAATGCAACGTACAACATGTCCCTACTCTCCTTTGTATACAGGCTGTTTGTCTGCCATTATACCACGTAAATATCAGAAAAATGCCTTCCGCTCTTTTCCCTTTTTCCTCGACCAGCGTCTCTGGTCCTTCATTGACATCAAAGTAAAAAAAGTTGAAAAACAGGGAGACCATAAAGGATCACCCAAACTTAAACTCTGTCAAAATAAAAACGGCAGTGCTCACCTCACTGCCGTCAACTTCACTCGATTTAGTTATCGATTGATTTGGGAACGCAAATACGCATCGATGAATACATCGATCTCGCCATCCATGACGGCCTGTACGTTTCCGACCTCCACGTTGGTCCGATGGTCCTTGACCATGCTGTACGGATGGAAGACATAGGAGCGGATTTGGCTGCCCCAGGCAATATCTTTTTGCTCACCCTGGATGGAGGCCAGTGTTTTCTCCTGCTCTTCTCTCTGGCGTTCAAAGAGACGTGCCATCAGCATTTTCATGGCGCGTTCGCGGTTCTTGATCTGAGAGCGTTCAGTTTGACAGGTAACAACAATTCCTGTCGGCAAATGGGTAATCCGGACAGCGGAGTCAGTCGTGTTGATATGCTGACCACCTGCACCACTGGAGCGATAGGTGTCCACCTTGAGGTCTTCCGAGCGAATTTGCACCTCATTGTCGTTCTCAATCTCCGGCAATACGTTGCAGGAAACGAACGACGTATGGCGACGGCCTGAAGAGTCAAATGGAGAAATGCGCACGAGACGATGAACCCCTTTTTCTGATTTGAGGTACCCGTATGCATTGTATCCCTTGATCAACAGGGTTACGCTTTTGACACCTGCTTCATCCCCTGGCAAGTAATCGAGCGTCTCTACTTTGAAGCCTTTGGCATCTCCCCAGCGCGTATACATACGCAAAAGCATGGACGCCCAATCCTGCGACTCGGTCCCGCCCGCTCCAGGGTGAAGCTCCAAGATCGCATTGCTTTTGTCGTACTGGTCGCTTAGGAGCAGCTCCAGCTCAAAGCTCTCAAATGCTTTTCGCAGTTCTTGGGTGCTGTCGTACAAATCCTGGATGAGAGAGCTGTCCCCCTCTTCGATCACCAGCTCCAGCATCAACTGCAAGTCTTCGTATTGTCCATCCAGCTTGCCCATCGTCTCCGTCAGGCTTTTGACGGCATTCAGCTCGCTGATGGTTTTCTGCGCGGCATCGTTGTCATCCCAGAAGTCAGGAGCAAGCATCCGCTCCTCCAACTCGCCGATCCGCTCTTCTTTTGCAGGAAGGTCAAAGAGACCCCCTGATATCTGCTAAACGTTTAGCCATACTAGACATCTCTTGTTTGATGTCCGCAATATCGATTAATGCCATGTTGCGAATCACCTTCTCTTCTCTAAGCTATCCTTTTATTGTATCGCAAATTGTCAGATGCGCAAACCTGACAACCTGCCCACGTAAGAGAAGTTGCGATTTTCAAGCAAGCATGCCTCTCTTGTCTTGCTTCCGTGGAGGAGAGAGTGAGGAGTTCACGTCACGCTGCTTGTTTCTCCTCTCGCCTGTTTCTTGCGGAAAGAGTACCACTGCCGAGGATTGCCTCATGCGCGCTTCCTTCGCTCTTCTATTTTGCCGATTCGGCCGTTTTCCTTCTACACGCCCATGATCACGGAAGCCTGGCTCGCGGTTCCCCGGATCAAACCATCCCTTGAAATACAGAATCTGTCCGTTATTCTGCCATGGGGTCGGAGGAATCTCCGCCAAACGCTCTTCTGTAAAGACGGGACCCTGTGCAGTATAGAGGCAAGGAATCATTTCCGTCTGCTCGATCATCTGAACCTGTCTGTTTTCTTTTCCTCCACGCATGACTGCCTTCAAGGTAGTCCCGATGCGTTGCAGTGTTTCCTCTGCTTGTATGCCTAGCACGTTGACTGTCGTATTCATATTCATGACCCCCGTCCCCGTGAATTTGAAAAAGTGTTGTACTTACGATTCTATGGATTTCTCTGGCAAATACCAGCAGATTCGTTCGATCCCTTTTTCCAGTGTTAGACAAATCGACGCGATCGGCACAACGAGGAAGAAAGACTGGGGACGAATGCTGTCTACCTGATAGGAAACAACAAGAAAAAAACCTTCCCCCGACCAAAATGGCCGTATGGGAAGGTTTCGTTGTATGCAATTTAGTTAGATGTTATTGGTTTTTCTTGTTTTGTCGACGACGCTCTTGCTCCTGCTGGCGGCGCTGGGCACGGTTCTGTCCCTTCGGATCGGCATCACCAGAAGTGGAGCTCGTTGGACGACTGTCAGGTCCAGAGGTTTGCAGCTGGGACGGGTCCATTCCCTGCCCGCGAATAACATCCTCACGCTCCAGGTTTTGGCTTACTTCAGCCTTCATGACGTACATCGCCACTTCTTCTTCGACGGCCGCCACCATGGATTGGAACATCTCGTAGCCTTCAAACTGGTATTCGCGCAACGGATCGTTTTGACCGTATGCACGCAGATGAATACCTTGACGCAGTTGATCCATCGCGTCGATATGATCCATCCACTTGCTGTCTACTGCACGCAAGATCACGACCTTCTCGAACTCGCGAATCATCTCGCCGATTTCGGCTTCACGCTGCTCGTACTGCTTCAGCACTTCGGCTTTCAGCAGTTCGGTGATCTCTTCGGCTTCTTTGCCCTTGAGCATTTGCACCGTGATTACCTCGTCGTGCAGGAAGGTACTGTTGGCGGCATCTGCCAAAGCTTGCAGATCCCAATCCTCCGGCACCTCTTCTTTTGGACAATGCGCAGCCACATTGCGTTCCAACACGCTGTACAGCATGCCAAGCGCTACATCTTTCAGATCTTCTTTTTCCAGAATATCACGACGTTGCTTGTAAATCACGGTACGCTGCTGGTTCATGACGTCATCGTATTGAAGAACGACTTTACGGGCATCGAAGTTGGA
>DASQMM010000667.1:0-2940 GCA_035645495.1 Brevibacillus sp.
GCTTTCTCTGTCTTTTCTCCATTGAAATACTGCAAGTCAACAGGATAGGCAAACTGTATGCGTTTCATGCTTATCCTCCGAGCCATTTCATCATCTCCGCAAGCCCGCGGAACATTTTTTCAAACAAGCCATTCAGGGTTAGCAGAAATGCCGGCATCAGAACGACTAAAAGCGCAAACCCAGCCAACAATTTGATCGGCAAACCGACAACAAAGATGTTGAATTGCGGTACAGATTTCGCCACAATCCCAAGTGAGACATCGACCAGGAACAAGGCAACGACCAATGGAGCTGCGATCATGAAGGCGCTCAAAAACATTTGCAAAAAGACTTTTACAGCTGTCATCATGACCTGCTCACTGCCGATTGGAGCCCACATGCGATCCAGAGGAATGACCTGGTAACTGCTGATAATTCCGCGAATCAGCATATGATGTCCGTCTATACTGAAAAAATATAGTGTAGCTAGTATGTTTTTGAAATTACCCGTAATCGGTACATACGCTCCTGTATTCGGGTCTACGACGTTCGCCATGGCTAAGCCCATCTGCAAATCCATCATTCCGCCTGCTACGCGAATCGCTGTGTACATCATCTCACAGATTAACCCGAGGATAATGCCGACAAGAACCTCTTTGAGCACGTGGATCACAAAAGTCAGATCCAGCGGAATAGGTCCAATCGCCGGTACGAATTGATAGCTGATCAACGCCATGAGAAAACCCAAAGCAATTTTAAATTGACCTGGAACATTGCGCAGATTAAAAAACGGTGCAGAAACAAAAAACGCCGTCATACGAACAAAAACGAGTAGGAAAGCAGGTAATTGCATGAGAATCAGTTCCATACGTTACCCTACAAACCGATGGAGATTCCCGAGAATACCCATCGTAAAATCAAGCATGGTCTGCAGCATCCATGGTCCTACTGCAAGGATGATAAGAAAGACGCCCACAATTTTCGGAATAAATGCGAGAGTCTGCTCCTGGATTTGTGTCGTTGCTTGAAAGATACTTACCATCAAACCAATCAACAGGGCGATCCCGAGTGCAGGCGCAGCCACCAGAAGGATGGTGTAAACAGCATTTTGGGCAACTTGCATCAGCAGTTCTTGTGTCATCCCTCTACCTCCTCTTGCCCTTTACAAATTAGCCAAAGCTCGTCAAAAGCGACTTCACTACTAAATACCAGCCGTCCACCATAATGAACAACAGGATTTTGAACGGCAATGAAATCATGACGGGCGGCAGCATCATCATCCCCATCCCCATCAAGATACTGGAGATGATCAAATCAATCATGAGAAACGGGATAAAAATCATAAAGCCTATCTGGAAAGCTGTTTTTAATTCACTAATTGCATAAGCCGGTACAAGCGCACTAAGGGGAATGTCCTCGATCGTGGTAGGTCTTTCCGCCTTCGTATATTCCAGAAAAAGCTTCAAGTCTTTTTCCCGTGTCTGTTTCGCCATGAATTCCTTAAAAGGAATGACCGCTGCATCAAACGCCTGCTCTTGCGTAAGCTGGCCTTGCATAAAGGGCTGCACAGCCACTTCGTTTACTTTGGCAAAGGTAGGAGCCATGATAAAAAAGGTCATAAACATCGCGAGCGCAATCAACACTTGGTTGGGAGGCATCTGCTGCGTCGCCAATGCATTGCGAACGAAGGAGAGCACGATTATGATGCGCGTAAAACTAGTCATCAAGAGCAGAATTGCAGGTGCGACAGACAACACCGTCAAAATCAGCAAAAGCTGAATGGCTGAGGATGTCTCCTGTGGCGTACCGTTTCCGCCCCCTATCTGCAAATCAATGGTTGGAATAAGGGGTGTCCCCACGGGAGCTGCCAAGACCATATTCGGGATTGCCAGCAAGGTGACGGCAACCACCAGCAACTGCCAAAAAAATTTCATCTCCGGTCCCCTCTGTCCTGTGGTTCCTCGCTTCCCCACTCCTTTTGTTGAACGGGGCGCTTCTTTTGATCGTTCCACTGTGAATTCAGTAAATCCTCAAACGACTTTCCATCCATATGGCCGGTAAACAGCACTTCTTCCTCAACGTCTTTCTTTTTGCCGAATGGTAGCCAAGAAAATGTCTTTCTGAGCGGAGGAATTTCAGCATCTGCCAGGATGACATCCGCTTCCTCTCCCGGCTCGATCTCTTTAAGCAATTGCACGTTCTCTCCTACACCTACGATGTAGAGCCGATCACCGATCATGATGACCTGCAACGTCTTTCCGTTGCCGAGTGGTGCAGCACTGATGATTTTAATGGGGCCTTGTGTCTGACCAAGCTGCTTTTTTCCCAAAAAACGCAGTACTCCATAGATCAAAACAATGATGAAACCGAGTGAAAAAATCACCTGAACGAGATAACCAAGCATGCTTCCTGTCTCGCTACCGGGAATGGCCGCCGGCTGTTGAACTTCGCCGGCGGGCGCATTGCTCGATGTCGTCTTTCCATTGTTGATCTCATCGAATACGGTTCCTCCTTCAGCCATGGCCAAAGTCGGGAGGGAGGCGACGAGTAGCATCATGAGACAGATAGCCCAAAAAAGCCGCGTCCCTGGAATCCAGATTTGTTTCATCAGCTCAAGGTCTTTTTGATCGCTTCCAAGACGCGATCTGCCTGGAACGGCTTCACGATGAAATCTTTTGCGCCCGCCTGAATCGCATCAATGACCATCGCTTGTTGCCCCATCGCAGAACACATGATGACACGCGCGTTTGGATCCATTTTTTTGATCTCTTTCAAAGCGGCAATTCCGTCCATCTCTGGCATGGTAATATCCATGGTTACGAGGTCAGGACCAAGTTCTTTGTATTTTTCTACAGCCTGTGCTCCATCGCTTGCTTCTCCTACAACGGTATAGCCGTTTTTCGACAGAATTTCCTTGATCATCATGCGCATGAAAGCAGCGTCATCTACAATTAGTACCTT
>DASQMM010000668.1:0-2578 GCA_035645495.1 Brevibacillus sp.
TCGTTTTCGCCTGGAGTGGCTATTGCGCTGATGCTGTGATGCTGTTTGATGCGAGCTGGAATGCTCTCCAGACCGATGTAGGTAGAGGTTTCCATATTGACGGCGTATTCGACTGCGTTTTCCAACTCGCGAACATTGCCGGGCCAGTGGTAATGGCGGAGCACAGCTTTCACCTGAGGTGTAAAGTCAAGAACGGGGTGATTGAAGAGTTGTCTGTACTTGGCTAAAAAGTAATCGAGTAGCAGCGGAATGTCATCAGAACGTTCACGCAGAGGGGGCATATGCAAGGGAATGACGTTGAGGCGGAAGTACAAATCTTCCCGAAACTCCTTGTCACTCACCATTTGTTCCAGATTTTTGTTCGTCGCAGAGATCACCCGTATATCGACGGGGCGCAGGTTATTGGATCCGACGCGCTCTACCTGCTTGGACTGTAGCACGTGCAGCAGCTTCACCTGAAGATGGAGTGGCAGGTCACCAATCTCATCGAGGAAGATCGTGCCCCCGTCTGCCAACTCGAATTTGCCCGCTTTGCCCTCGCGTTTGGCTCCTGTGAAAGCCCCTGCATCGTAGCCAAACAGTTCGCTTTCAAGCAGGGCTTCCGGGATGGCGCCACAGTTGACAATGATAAATGGTCCAGAGCGGCGTGAACTGGCTGAGTGAATGGCAGCAGCCAACATTCCTTTGCCTGTGCCGCTTTCTCCCGTGATCAGGATATTGGATGTGCCACGTGCGACCTGTTCAGCTTGCTTAATGACGAGGGAGAGGGCGCGACTCTTGCCTTGCAATTCCGAGAAGTAGAGGTTCTTATGCTCATTGGTCAGCACATATGCCAGCCGACGCATGTCTACCATTCTGCGAAAAGACGCGACAACTCCGGCGACGCGGTTATTGACCTGAATTGGTCGGGCGGTGACGATAAAATGCATGTCGTGGTCTTCGAGGGAGTAGATTTCTTCCTGTTCGATGTAGCCGATCCCATTTGTCAGGACCTGCAGCATGGGGGATTGATGCCAGATCGCTTGCAAGGGGGTGCCGATCAATTCGGATTTTTGTTTCTTTATGAGCTGCTCAGCTGTCATGTTGCAGGTCGTGATGATGCCGCGTTCATCGATAGCCAGGATGCCTTCGGGGATGGATTCGATGAGCGTTTCCAGCTGAACAAACGTCTTTTTCCATTGATTCCACGCTTCTTGCTCGGCAATTTTACTTGTTAAAAGCTCGGTCATTCGTTGGAGGAAGGTGAGGTAGGCAAGGCGGTTGTGTATGAGTCTATGCCGTTGTGATTCGTTGAACGCGATGAGTCCGATGACGCCAATTACCTGTCCTTTGTACTGGATCGGCGAGCAGAGCTCAGCCAGCTCCTGGGTAACACCCTGAAGTACGGAGGGATCGTACTGTGGATCATTGCGCGCATCCTCGATAAAATAGGGCTGGTTGGTCGTAATAACTCTTCCGTACAAGTACCCGGCATCGATCTGTCCGTCTTCTTCTTTACTGTTGATCCGTTTTTCGTAAAAACCTGTGCCTGCGATGATCGTCATCTGATCGTCTACGATCTCGGTCTCAATTTGCAATGCTGCAGAAATGGCAACTGCTACCTGCTGAGTGATTTCCTGAAAGTCACTTAATAGGCTCAAGGACATACCCTCCTACAAAGAAAAGTTGGCACAGGCATCTATGCAAGAAACAATGTGAAACTCAGCAACAGATTTCCATTTATGAGAATATTTAAAAAATATCACACAGGACGAGGGAATGGAAGTAGCGAAAGAGTGCGGAGGCTTCCAAATCCTGCGGAAGAGATGTTGCTCGTCTTCTTCAGTGGTCTCCTGAGCATTTGTACATATTTTGCCTAATTCTGATTCGCGATGAATCGCCTAAAATGATATAATTCTGTATTGGCACATGTCTGATAACAATTTCAGTTGAGGTGATACATCATGAAAGAGACGAAAGAGGCGACTGTGGACTTAAAATCCGGCAAGTCTCCCAAAACGGCGGCTGATTTCGCCAAGTATTTTCAAGCTCCTTCCCTGAAGGATGCCAAGCAGCGCGGAAAAGAAGAAATTAAGGTTCACTATGACTTCACGATTTCTGATGAGATGCGGGAAATCGGAAAAGGGAAGCGATATCATGTACGCACCTATGGCTGTCAGATGAACGAGCATGACTCCGAGACGATTTCCGGCATTTTGGAGCAGATGGGCTATACATCGTCGGAAGAAATCGAAGAGGCTGACGTCATCCTGTTCAATACCTGTGCGATCCGGGAAAATGCGGAGGACAAGGTGTTTGGCGAGCTGGGGCACATGAAGCGGCTGAAGCACAACAACCCCAATCTGATTTTGGGCGTCTGCGGCTGCATGTCACAGGAAGAAAAAGTCGTCAACAAGATCCTGAAAAGCTATCAGCAAGTCGATCTGATCTTCGGTACCCATAACATTCACCGTTTGCCCGAGCTGCTGCGCGATGCCATGTTCAGCAAGGAAATGGTGATCGAGGTTTGGTCCAAGGAAGGCGATATCGTCGAGAATATGCCGAAGCTGCGCGAAGGCAACACCAAGGCGTGGGTCAA
>DASQMM010000669.1:0-3650 GCA_035645495.1 Brevibacillus sp.
CTGCATCTGCTGCCACAGCTTTAATTGGTTTAGCTGCTCTTCCTGCTCCTGAAGCGGGTAGACAATGCCCGCCGTCGTATGAATGCGATGCTCCATCTCCATCGTGGAAGGCGTAATTTTCCCGTATACAGGAGAGACAATATCCGAAGGCTGATAGGCTTTTTTTTCGATTCCTGCCGTCTTCAGATTCCCCGGCTTGGAAGGAGCTCCCCGGAGGTCTGCCTGTTGTTTTTTGACTGGCAAGGTCTTCTCCTCCGGCTGCTCAACTGCTTTTGCTGCCCTGCGGTTGGGCAACCGCTCACGCGAAGAGGACTTGCTCTCCTGCTTTCCTTCAAGGAGATCCGGATCCAGACCCAGCTCCTTCTCTATTCTTCTGCGCTCCGGATAGTGGTCCGGGACGACCGGAAACCGGAACTGCCGCTGCTTGTCCGTTCTGAACTCGTCATGTTCCCGACTGCTTTCACGCTCTCTCGGGTAGATGCTTTTCGTTTTTGCCTGGAGCTGACGGGATTTCGTATGGTTGGGTGGATGCGTCTCATCCTCATCCACTTCCCTCTCTTCCCCCCGAAACACATTCATCAGCTTTTGGAACCACGACCACATGTTGCAACGCCCTTTCTCACTTGCTTCATTTCCCTTTTATATTACCAGAAAAAAGGACTTGCGTTCGTTCGATTCTGTTTTTTTCGTATTTATGAAACTTTTGATGGGTCTCACACGTAAATAGTAAGGGAAAGAAAAAGTATACATAGGGAGGAATACCGCATGTGGAAGAAGGGGAGTGCCCTACTTGTAGCAGGGATGCTCGTGTTATCCGGATGTTCTGGTGAAGCTTCACTGGTCCGTGATTCCATCGTCCAAACGCTGGATAAACCGAATTACGACTACCAAGGCACGTTGAAATTGACGGGTGACATCGACAAATTGCCGGAAGCATTGGGCGAGCCTATCGATCCTGAAGGAAAAGCCGTATTGGAAGCTCTGAAAGCGGGAGTCACGGTAAAAGGATCGCAGCTCGATCTGGAAAACGCCAAGGCTGTCATTGAAGTGAACGACGACAAGCTGTTGCGCGACAACAAACTGTGGTCCGGGGATAAAAAAGCTTCGGTCGAGCTTTTGGTAAGCAAAGACTCGTTCTATTTGAAATCTCCGCTGGACAGTAAGTATCTGGTGATGAGCGCTGATGTTACTGGCGATTTGAGCGCGATGGGCGCATCGGAAGCTGCCAACCCTGCCAAATTGAAGGAATATCAAGAAAAAATGAATGACCTGACTATTTCCTTCTTTAAGAAATATGTAGCAAAATACGGCTACAAGCTGAACAATGTGAAAAATCTGGGAGCGACTACCGTTGAACTGCCAAACGGCGAAAAAGCGGAAGCTACCCACATCGCGATCAAGCTGGATGCCAAAGAACTGGTCAACATGTTCTTCTATACAGCAAATGACGCGGTTGCGAGCCAAGACGTCAAAGCATTCGCTATTGACATGATGGTCCTCTCTACTTCCCTGCAGGAAGAGATGTTCCCAGAGGATGGCAAAACGACTGAAGCCGAAAAACGCACCACGGCTGAAGCAGCTGTAACATCCGGTCTGGCTGAAGCGAAAAAATGGCTCGAGGAATCTGGCAAAGTGTACACAGCTGACAAGGTTGTCGAAGAAATGAAGGCAGCTGGCTTCCACGCTTTGAACTGGAACCTCGACTTCTACATCAACAAAGATAAATTGCCTGTTCAACAAAAAAGCGCTTTGAACGTAACATTCCAGATTGACGGCATGAAACAGCCTCTGACAGTAGGTCTCGAAGCTGATCAGTATGCCTACAACTTCGGCAAAGCGACTAAATACGAGATCCCTGGCAAAGATGCCGGCGTGACCGTCGAACAACTGTACAATGATGAAAAAGCAATCGACAGCTTCAGTGACAAAGGCTTCTTCCGTCACTTTGTCCAGTCCTCCCTCGACCAGTACAAAGCCCAGAAAGAATGGGAAGAAGAATGGGCGAACTGGGAGCTGGAAGAAGCAGCTGAGGGAGAAGCAGCTGAATAAGCATTCCTCCCATCGAAAAAAGCACGATGCCCACATGGCGTCGTGCTTTTTTGCTTTCTTCTGGCCTACTCTTTGATCAAGCCGCGGATCGTCTCGTGCAAGATTCCGTTGCTGGCGACAAGGGATGCGAGTTCCTCCACCCGAAATGCCTGGTGACGAAAAGGCTCTCCCTGCCAATTCGTAATGGTTGCCCCCGCTTCTTTGGCGATGACAATTCCTGCAGCGACATCCATGATGCTGGAGCGCTGCATGACAATATAATCGAGCCAGCCATTGGCGAGCAAGCACCAGTCCAGTGCTGGAGCGATGTTCCGCATCAAGCGTTTGGTCTGCATCACGAATGGCTCCGTGAACGCCAGCTCCTGTTCCTTGGTGACGGAATGGCGACCACGAATATACGTACCCACAGCCTTGGTCTGATCAGCGCGTTGATTGATGGAAATGCGCTTTCCATTCAGGAAAGCACCCCCTCCCTGCTCTGCCCAGAACATCTGTCCAGCTACCGGATTGTAGACGACTCCCAAAACCAGTTCGTTTTTATGCTGCAAGGCAATGGATACGGAAAAGTAAGGGTATCCTATAAAGTAATTATTGGTGCCGTCCAATGGATCGACAATCCAGAGATACTCTGCATCCCGCTCCAACAGCCCGATTTCTTCCGAGAAGATCGAGTGCGGCGGAAAATGGCGATGCAGCACTTCGATGATGCGCTTTTCGCTTTCCTTATCCTCCGGCAGTTTGACATCATTATGCAATTCCTCGTCTGGAACGAGTTGCTCCAGAAAACGCTCTTGCAAATAATCACCCGCCGCTTTTGCCGCAGCTTTGGCTATTTCCAGCATTCTTTCCACATCCTCATGAAGTTTCATTCGTGATTTCGGTTGCCACTCAAGCGTTTCTTTTACTATGATAGATAGACGCCCTACTACAGAATGGGAGGGGATTTCACATGAACAGCGATTTTATCCGCCTGAAGAATCTGGAAGGCGAACTAAAGCTGTCCCAAATGAACAAGCACCTCGGCTGTTCGGTCACCAGCAAAGAACTGGTTTTGTATAAGCCGCATCTGACCTATCATCTGTTTCTGCACGATATCGTGAGCATGGTTCCGATCCAGCAGGATTCCATCCCCGTCCTTTTTCGCAAGCAAGGGAAGCAACGCCCTTTCTTCGACTCCCAGACATACAAGCTGGTAGCCAAATGGGCACGGGTCGTCTCCCGCTCCGGCATCGTGGAAAAGGAGAACATGGAGTTTATCCTCCCCATCTCTTCCAAGATGCTTTCGTACATCTCGGAATACAGCGGCCTGGTAGTCATCCGCTGAACATTTCTATCCAAGCCTCTATCCCGCTTCACCACGGGTTAGAGGCTTTTCACTTTGTTTTTTTGTCCAAGACGATAAACGTCCCGGTACCATGCGCAACCCGCTTGTTGCGGTCATCGTAAATACTGGTATCCATAACCACCAGTGTTTGTCCACGATGCAAAAATGTCGCTTCTGTGCGCAGGCTCTCTCCCAGACCCGGACGCAGGTAATTGACCTTCAGCTCCGTCGTCACGGCATACTTGTCCGGCGGCAGGGAGCGGTTGATCAGGGAACC
>DASQMM010000670.1:0-2496 GCA_035645495.1 Brevibacillus sp.
ATCTATGGCACGATTCTCATTCTGATCCTGGCCAACCTCATCCACTTCTACTCGGTACCCTTTATCTCTGCCACAGCAGCACTGAAAAAGCTCGACAAAGAATTTGAGCTTGCTTCCGAGTCTATGGGGGTTCCGTTCTACGTCACCTTTTGGCGCGTGACTGTCCCGATGTCCCTGCCGGCTATCCTGGAAAATGCCGTCTATTACTTCATTAACTCCATGGTAACGATCTCTGCCGTCGTCTTTCTCTACTCAGCTGACTTCAAGCTCGCTTCCGTCTCCATCGTCAATATGGACGATGCAGGAGATGTTGCCGCCGCCGCTGCCATGTCTGTCCTGATTGTATTAACCAACGTAGTGGTGCGGATCGTCTATGAGATTGGAACCAAAAAGCTGAGAGCGAAAACGGGGGCATGGCAAAAAAGATAAAGCATAAAGGTGGGAGAGCAGAAATGATTCAAGCAGTGATTTTTGACTGGGCAGGAACAACCGTTGACTATGGATGCTTTGCGCCCCTGGATGTCTTTCTGGAGGTTTTCAAAAAACGGGGGATCGAAGTCACGCATGCAGAAGCGAGAGAACCGATGGGCATGCTCAAATGGGACCACATCGATACGATGCTGAAGATGGATCGGATTGCGAATCTGTGGAAGGAGAAGTATGGAAGGCTTCCGGAAAAAAAGGATGTCGACATGCTGTACGCTGATTTCGAGCCGATGCTGTTTTCCATTCTGATAAATTATGTGACGCCCATCCCTGGGGTCCTGGAGCTGGTGGCGCGATTGCGGGCGGCAGGGATTAAAATTGGGTCAACCACGGGTTACACAGCAGAAATGATGGCTGTCGTAGCTCCTGAAGCAAAAAAACGCGGATACTGGCCAGATTCGATGGTGACACCGAGCGAGATGCCTGCCGGACGCCCATTTCCCTGGATGTGCTACCAGAATGCAATCAATCTCAATGTTCATCCGATGAAGCACATCATCAAGGTTGGAGATACAACGAGCGATGTGAAAGAAGCGGTAGCCGCTGGGGCATGGGCTGTCGGGGTAATTAAGGGGAGTAGCGAGCTGGGCATGACCGAGCAAGAGGTGTTGGCTTGTGATCCTGATGAACTGGCAGACCGAATGGAGGCGGTAGCGAAACGATTCAAGGATGTAGGAGCCGATTATGTGATCGAAAGCATTGGCGAGCTGGATTCTCTGATTCCCAAAATCAACCTGCGCCTCGCGCAAAAGGAGAGATAACGATGAATCTCACACAATTGCCTGATAATCCTTACCTGCTCTTGACTCCAGGGCCGCTGTCTACATCAAAAGGCGTAAAAGCCGCCATGCTGCGTGACTGGTGCACATGGGACAATGAGTACAACGATCTGGTTCAGGATGTCCGCCGAAAGCTGGTAAGTCTGGGCGGGGGCAACCATGACGACTATACTGCCGTGCTCATGCAGGGAAGCGGTACTTTCTCCATAGAAGCGGTTGTCGGTTCTGTGGTGCCGGAGGCTGGCAAGCTTGTGGTTATGACGAATGGAGCTTACGGAAATCGCTTGGCGCAGATCGCGAAAATGCTCAAGATCAACACAGTCGTCATTGATTTCGGGGAAGTATCCGAGGCACGGCCGGAGAAATTGCGTCAGGTATTGGAGAGCGATCCAGACATTACCCATGTCGCAGTGGTTCATTGCGAAACGACAACGGGGATGCTGAATCCGATCGCTGAAGTGGGAAGCGTGGCGAAAGAGTTTGACAAGGTGTTTATCGTGGATGCGATGAGCAGCTTCGGTGGTGTTCCGATCGATGTGGCCTCGCTCGGGGCAGATTATTTGGTCAGCAGCGCCAATAAATGCATCCAAGGCGTACCGGGATTCGGGTTTGTGATCGCCAAGACGGAGGAACTGAAAATATGCAAAGGGCAAGCACGCTCTCTTTCCCTCGATTTATATGATCAGTGGGAAACCATGGAGAAGTATAACGGCAAGTGGCGCTTTACCTCCCCGACCCATGTTGTGCGTGCCTTTTACCAGGCGTTGCTGGAGCTGGAAGAGGAGGGCGGCATCGAAAAAAGACAGATTCGCTACAGGGAGAATCAACGTACATTGGTTCAGGAAATGGAGGCAATCGGGTTTCAAACGCTTCTACCCAAGGAATGGCAATCTCCCATCATCACGTCCTTTTACTATCCAGACAGCCCGCAGTTTACGTTTGCTGCCTTCTACGAGCGACTGAAAAAAGAGGGATTTGTCATCTATCCAGGGAAAATATCTGTAGCTGATACATTCCGGATCGGCAATATCGGAGAGGTCTATCCACACGATATGAAGCATCTGGTAAAGGCTATCGAAAAAAATATGTTCTGGTAGGTATACAGGAGGAATTCGCAATGTCGCTAGTGGGTGAAGAACGCAAGGATACGATCATGAACATGCTTAATTACGCCGGTAAAGTAAGAACCAACGAGTTGGTAGAAAAATTGCAAGTATCTTCGGAGACGATC
>DASQMM010000671.1:0-4631 GCA_035645495.1 Brevibacillus sp.
TTGTAACTGTTCGGCGAGTTGTACGTATATAGGCGTATGGGATTGTTTATGGAAATGAAACGAGAAAAAAGGGCGGTTGGCCATGTGGGCTCGCCTCCATTCATGTCGAAAAATAGCAGTCATCATCAGCATTATAGCGGAAAGCTTGCGGGAAGGGATAGGGGAGAAGCTGAAAATCTTCCGGCTCGGACAGCGCAAGAGGCATTCGCTCCCGGAACATGGTATCATGATGCAAGAAAAGTCGTGGGTCGAGGAGATGAGGATATGAGCACACAAGAGCACAAGGCACAGGCGCCAAAACAGGTAGCGTGCATGGTAATCACGGTTTCCGATACGCGGACAGAAGAGACGGACAAAAGCGGGAAGCTGATGACCGAACTGCTGGAAGAGGCTGGACATCAGCGCATTCGCTATCAGATCGTCAAGGACGAGCCGTCGGAGGTGATTGCCGCTATAGAGACAGGGATACAGGATCCTCAGGTGCAGGTGATTCTGTTAAATGGTGGAACTGGAATCTCTGCCCGTGACAACACATTCGAAGCGGTATCCGGTCTTTTGGAAAAGGAAGTGCCGGGATTTGGCGAATTGTTCCGGATGCTGAGCTACACAGAGGATATTGGTTCCGCAGCGATGCTGAGCAGGGCTGTAGCCGGAACGCGCCAAGGCAAAATGATTTTCTCGACTCCGGGCTCTACGGGTGCGGTTCGTCTGGCAATGACAAAGCTGATCGTGCCGGAATTGGGGCATGTCGTTCGCGAACTGAATCGGTAGGTCAGAATTGCTCCCTTGACCTTGTATGTGGTACTGTTACGACAGGGATTTGATCGGCAATGCCCCAACAGCAAGAAAAAAAGCGAGATGATTGCCGAAATGTGCAAGGAGAGTAGCCCAAAAATGAAAATTGTACTTTCAACATTAAACGCGAAGTTTATCCATTCATCACTTGCCTTACGCTATTTGCGAAGCTATGCCAGGCCGTCTTTTCCACAGATTGAGCTGGTTGAATATACGATTAATGATGTGACGATGAATCTCGTCGCGGATTTGTACAAGCGTGAACCGGATGTCGTCGCCTTTTCCTGTTATATCTGGAACATTCGCGAGACGCTGGATGTCGTTCGCAATCTGAAAAAGGTGCGTCCTGACCTGCCGATTATTTTGGGAGGGCCAGAGGTCACCTATGATGCCGATCACTGGATGAAAAAGCATCCCGAAATCGATGTGATCGTGATCGGAGAAGGGGAACAGACGCTTCTGGAACTCTTGCAAGCCTATCAGAAGGCGCGACAGACCGGACAGCCTCCTGCGCTGCGCGATGTGCACGGCATCGCTTATCGTGACGAGGAAGGGTTCGTTCGCTTTTCCATGCCGCGCGCCCAGATCGAGGATCTCAACTCGATTCCGTCACCGTACGAGGATGATCTGGATGAGCTGAACAACCGCGTTGTCTACTTCGAGGCTTCACGAGGCTGCCCATTCAAGTGCCAATACTGCTTGTCTTCTATTGAAGACGGAGTGCGCTACTTCAGTCTGGAGCGGGTAAAAGCTGATCTTCTGCGCTTAATCAATCATGGTGTGAAGACGATTAAATTTGTCGACAGGACGTTTAATATCAATAAAAAGTACGCGTTGGAAATCTTTCAGTTTTTGATCGACAACCATCGCGGGACCGTGTTCCAGTTCGAGATAACCGCTGATATTTTGCGGGCGGACGTCCTTGATTTCTTGACTGAGAATGCACCTCCCGGAATCTTTCGCTTCGAGATCGGGGTCCAGTCGACGAATGATGAAACCAATCGTCTCGTGCAGCGGATTCAGCGCTTTGACAGGCTTTCGCGCACGGTGACGCAGATCAAAGATTCGGGGAAAATCGATCAGCATCTGGATTTGATCGCCGGCTTGCCGGAGGAGGATTACCACTCCTTCCGCAAAACGTTCAACGACGTGTTTGCTCTGCGGCCGGAGGAGCTGCAGCTTGGATTTTTAAAAATGCTGCGCGGGACAGGTGTGCGCGCCCGCGCTGCCGATCACGGCTATGTCTACATGGACGAGGCTCCTTATGAAATCCTTGGGAACAACGTGCTTTCTTTTGCAGATATGCAAAAAATCAAGCGCGTGGAGGACGTTCTGGAGAAATACTGGAACGATCACCGCATGGACTACACCTTGGAATGGCTGTTGACCCATGTGTTCGAGACGCCTTTTGATTTCTTTCAGTCCTTCGGCGACTACTGGGAGAACCAGGGATGGAGTCGAATCGGGCACCAATTGGAGGATTTGTTTACCCGTTTGCTCAGCTTTCTTGAATTCAGGGGTGTGGAGAATCTTGAACACATCCTCAGCTTGATGAAATTCGATTATCTGCGCAATCAAAAACATCGTCCACGCAAACTCTGGTGGGACGATGTGCTGGAAAAGCAAGAGATGCAGCATACTTATGCGCTTGTCCAGCAACAGGTCGGCCGCTTGCGCCATGACTTTGCCGAACACGCTGCATCTCAAAAGGATTACTTCAAACATACCCTGAGCGCCAAGGTATCATTTGATATTGAGACGTGGATCAAAACGGAAGAACGTATCGAGGGTTCCTACATCCTCGTCTTGTATTATCCGTACAAAGATGAGCAGGGGAATGCGTTTGTCGTGGTAGAACAGGACTTGAGCGTGGCACACTAAGGGGACCTGGGCCTTACAATCATCACGCTTCATGAGAATCAGGGTGCATACAAGCCGCTCGCTCTCTTACGGATGAATGCAGACTAGCGGCGAAGATAGGGGATTTTGCCGGATGGAAGTTAACCTTCTGATGTCGATCATAGAACAATACGGTTATTTGGCCATTTTTTTTCTGCTGTGGCTCGGAATCGTAGGATTGCCTATTCCGGATGAGCTGGTAGTAGCGACGGGGGGATTTTTGGTTTCTATTGGAATCCTGGACCCCGTCTACTCCTTTTTGACAGCTTATCTGGGAGTTGCATCTGGATTGACGATCGGGTTTTTGCTGGGAAAATATTTTGGGAAACCCATACTGGGCTGGCTGTCTAAAAAAGAGAAAATGAAGCACAAGGTGGAACAGGCGACGGCTATGCTAGAAAAACATGGAACAACAGCATTGTGCATCAGCTACCTGTTTCCTGTCGTACGCCACCTGGTTCCATATCTGGTCGCGATGGGCGGAATGTCGTATCGCCGCTATGCGCTGCTTTCGTATCCAATCGGGTTGGTATGGACCTTTGCTTTCTATCTGATCGGATACATCTTTGGACGAAATGTCGAGACCATCATCGGCATGATTCGTTCGTATGGGGTTTACACCCTGTTAATTCTGGTCGTCATTGCGGGAGGTTATCTGCTGGTACGCAAGCTGCGCACCCGGACCTCCCAAGCTAAAGGAGAGTAGAGCATGATTCAGGCACAATGGCGGCGTCATCGCAGAAATCGCAATTTTACGCTGGGAGCGGCACTGCTTTTGATGGCGGCAGGCTTTCTCCCCGTTGTTTCCTTCTGGGTGCCGGTTGCCGGGTTGGCGCTCGTCAACCTGTACGCATGGTCGCTGATGGCGAGGGACAAGCAGCAGGCGATCCACCATCGGTTTCGCATCCCGGAGGCGAGCCTCTTGCTTGCTGCTGGGCTTGGGGGTGGGGCAGGCGCACTTCTGGGCATGCTCGTCCATCGCCACAAGACCAAGCATCTGCGCTTTGTTCTCCTGGTTCCTCTTTTTACGCTATTCGAAATCTTGTTACTCTTCTATCTTTGGATAGAAGGATAGGGCACGGGTAGAGGTTTCTACTCGTGCTCTTTTACTATTTTTCGGCCCTCTTCAGAGAAGTAGATCGGATAACTTTTCCATACCCGGGTAAACTAACCTACAACTCAATCGACTTTCGAGGACGTGAGAGGAGGCGGTTGTTTGAGCCAATTTTGGAATGCATGGAACAAACGGAAGGAAAGCCTTCGCAAGCAGACGCTTGAGCAGCATGCCAATAAGAGTATGGATAGTGTCGACGATAGCACCGTGTCCTCTGTACTGGAGGATAATATAGTTTTGGTTGAAAAACAGTTTGGAAAAAGTGATGACCTTGTGGTGCGCAGATTCCGGATAGCGACTGGTGAAGAAGCTGCTGTCATCTTTTTGGACGGGATGGTAGACCGGGATGTCATTAGTGATTTCGTCATTCGCGCGATGACGACAGAGCACTCCACGTACCTCTCGCCAGTATCCAATGAATTGGAAACAACGAATCAATTGCGCCAGATCGTTCGCAATATCTTGTCGGGAAATTCAGTTTTGTTCATAGATGGAAGCTCAAAGGTCTATTTGATTAATTCCAGAGGCTGGGAACGAAGAAGCGTGTCCGAACCGCAGACAGAGTCGGTGGTACGGGGACCGCGAGACGGATTTACCGAGACGATCAGCGTCAATGCAGCGTTAATCCGCTTCCGTTTGAAAGATCCGAATCTGCGTGTCAAGCATTTGATCGTCGGGCAGCGAACGCAGTCGGATGTTTTTGTGATGTATATCGAGGGGGTTGTCCATCCGCCGATCGTAGAAGAAGTTATCAGGAGAATTGAAGATCTCAATCTGGATGCCATTTTGGAATCTGGGTATATCGAACAGATGATTCAGGACA
>DASQMM010000672.1:0-5025 GCA_035645495.1 Brevibacillus sp.
CCTTTGCATCTCCTGGATGCAGGATGTGGAGAAGGATCGCATCTGGTATCCATTCAACAGAAGATCCTGGAGCGAACAAAAATCGCCCCCTTGGGAGTTGGTCTTGATATCTCCAAGGAGGGGATCAAAATTGCTGCGAAGAGAAGTTCCAACACCATCTGGTGCGTGGCGGATCTCGCCAGATGCCCGGTCATGGATCGTTCCGGAGCAACTGCATTCCCTCGCACGGATGACTCCGCTGTCATGGGGCGCATCGGACGCCCTCCTTCAGCGATGGACGAATCAGGAACAAGCAGAAGTCACCGTTGATTTTTCGATCATGTACGGTAAGAAAGGATAAATGAAAGGCAGAAAGGAGCGGCTTTGCTTACTCAGGCTTGCTCCTTTCTTTGAATCTCCCAAACCTACTCTTCCCTCCCCAGAAACGTTAACTCCTTAATAGTTATTCACCCTCAAGTTATAGATAATATATGTAACATTTTATGCTTCTACTTACTTCGAAGGGAGAATTAACTGAATGTTCAAATTTGCGCGACCACGTATTTTTCTGTCTTTCCTCTGCTGTTTGCTGCTTCTCGCCGGGTGCGGCTCGAATTCCGCAAGCGGCCCCGCAAGTTCCCCAGGGGCTTCCTCTGGTCCCGTGGAACTGAAATTGGTCAGTTTTTTGGCTCTGGATCACCCCTTCCCCAAAGACATGATTCCGCTGTGGAAGGAAAAGGTGGAAAAAGAATTGAACGGCGCCGTGACCATACGGGTAGTGGGAGGACCCGAATCACTGCCGGTCGGCGATCAGTTTGATGCCGTGCGCAATGGGGTTGTCGATATTGGCTTCAACGTCAGTTCCTACTACGGTCATCTCATGCCAGAATCGCACTCTTTGAACCTCTCTCCCTTCACGCCAGCGGAAGAGCGGGAGAACGGCTATTTTGACTACATGTCTGATCGCTTCAAGCAAAACAATCTGGTCTACCTGGGCCGTTGGTTGAGCGAATCTCCCTACTACTTCTGGACCAACAAGAAAATCCAAGCGCTAGACGAGCTGAAAAGCAGCAAATTCCGCTCCAACTCTACGTACCATGAAGTCATGCTGGCTCTGGATATGGTCCCGATGGAGGTTAACCCGGGCGACGTCTACACCTCTCTCGAACGCAAAATGGTGGACGGCTTTGGTTTCCCGCTCCTCGGACCTCGTCTGAATGGCTGGACAGAAGTAACCAAATACCTGATTGACGAGCCCTTCTTAAACCAGAACGCGA
The DNA here is from genome assembly GCA_035645495.1 of Brevibacillus sp. Classification (GTDB taxonomy): domain Bacteria; phylum Bacillota; class Bacilli; order Brevibacillales; family Brevibacillaceae; genus Brevibacillus. Next base: position 1,257 of record DASQMM010000672.1, read on the forward strand.
CCATCCTGATGAACGTCAAATCTTTCGAGTCGCTCTCGCCAGAGAATCAACAAAAGCTTCTCGCCCTGACAAAGGATTTTGAAACAGAGATGGTCGAGTATTTCAAAAAGGAAAACGAAAAAGAAAAACAAACCCTGCAAGAAAAAGGCGTGGAGCTGATCAAGCTCAGCTCGGAGGACAGCAAAAAATTCCAGGAAATCGTGAAAAGGGAGAAATGGGGCGTCCTGGAGAAGGCTGTTCCCGATCAGGTCGATGAGCTGAAGAAGCTGCTGAAATACAATCCGTGAGCCCAGCCGACGCATAGAGGAGTGACAAAATGTGAAGAACACCCTTTTCAGATGGCTCGACAACATCGAAAATGCGTTTGCCGTCCTCGCCTGTCTCCTGCTTCTGTTTGCCACCTTCTCCATCGGGGCCCAGGTCATTTCCCGTACTTTCTTCGACTATCCCCTGCTCTGGGTCGATGAGGTGAACGCCTACATCCTGGTCTACCTGCCCTTTTTGGCGGGGGCTTGGCTGGCGCGCAGCAGCGGCCACATCACAGTCGATATGATCGAGAGCATGCTGTCCCCGCGAATGCGCGCCTACAATGACATGCTGGTGGCGCTGATCGGTATCGCAGTAAGCGCTGTGCTGTTCTGGTACGGCACACTGGTCTCGATTGATCACTACGTCCGCGATATTCGCAGCATGTCGGTGATCGCCATACCGAAGCTGTACGTAATCGTGATCATTCCGATCGGTTCCCTGCTCCTTGCTCTGGAATTCGCACGCAAGCTGTATCTGGCAGCCTGCTCTCGCAAAACACAGGATGGGGACATCGACCTATCCCCAGATTCACCATCTCTGTTCACCAAAGAACACGCGATAAAGGAGGGATGATCGTGGACTGGTGGCACATTCTCTTGCTGATTTTCTTCAGTTTGCTGGCATTGATGATACTGCGCGTACCAGTCGCCTTTTCTTTCCTGGCGATCAATATCGTGGCAGCTATTTTTCTCTGGGGCGGAGAAGTAGGGCTGAGACAATTGATGGGAAGCATCGAAAGCTCTCTCGCCACCTTTGCGCTGGCCCCGATTCCGCTATTTATCCTGATGGGCGAGATCATGTTCCATACTGGCATCGCCCCGAGGATGATTGATTCCCTCGACAAGTGGTTTGGAAAGGTTCCAGGGAGATTGAGTCTGCTCGCTGTGACGGGCGGAACCCTGATCTCCACGCTGACAGGCTCGACCATGGCGAGCACCTCGATGCTCGGTTCCACACTCGTTCCGGAAATGGAGCGGCGTCAGTACAAAAACCAGATGTCGATCGGGCCGATTCTCGGCAGCGGAACCTTGGCTGCCTTGATTCCACCTAGTGCATTAGGCGTTCTGCTCGCTTCGATGGGACAAATCTCTATCGGCGCGTTTATGATCGCGATCATCCTTCCCGGTGTCCTGATGGCGATATTGTTCGGACTGTATATTATCATCCGGGCCAAGCTTCAACCCGAGCTGGCGCCGAACTATGATGTCACGTCCATTCCACTCTCGGAAAAAATCAAGGCAACCGTCGTCTACATCTTTCCTTTATCCTTGATTATCTTCCTCGTCGTGGGATTGATGTTCTTAGGTGTTGCCACTCCGACCGAAGCGGCCGCAATGGGCTCCATCGGCAGTCTGCTGCTCGCTGCCTACTACAAGCAGTTGAATTTTCATACGCTGAAGCTGGCGTTGAACGGCACACTCAAGATTTCCGCCATGATGCTGATGATTATTGCCGGATCGACCGGTTTTAGCCAAATCCTGTCCTTTTCCGGAGCGACCAGTGAATTGGTTCGGATGATTGCCAGTCTCGATGTATCGGTGACGCTGCTCGTGATCGGCATGCTTTTGATCGTGATTGTGCTCGGCTCCTTCATGGAATCCCTGTCCATACTCATGGTGTGCCTGCCTATCTTTATCCCGATTGCCAACACGCTCGGCATCGATTTGCTCTGGTTCGCCGCCATGCTGTTGATCACGATTGAAATCGGAACGATCTCTCCACCCTTTGGAACCGGACTGTTCGTGATGAAAGCCGTCGCACCCAAAGGGATCAAAATGGGGCAAGTCTACGCTGCAGCCCTCCCATTCATCTGTCTGGACCTGCTGTTAGTCGCCGTCATCATGATCTTTCCGCCTATCGCCACCTGGCTTCCAACCTTAATGAGGACCTAAGTTGCACACATTCGCTTCCCTTCAAACCGATCTGTTTGCTTCTGCATACGGGTCGGTTTTCCATTTTTCGTCATCGTTCAACACTTTTGTCGAAATAAAAGGATTACTAGTCCGAACGTGGAATAGTTCTATTCGACTTGATTCTTCCTACCCCTTTTCCTAAAGCAGCGAGGTGTAACAGTTGAACGCCCGTTTTCGACTTAAATTGACGATGACCATGATTATCTTTGCCGTCACGATTTCCTTTGCCATCACGACTAGCGACTACCTGCGGATGCGCGATCGTGCCGTTGAGAACAAGCAAAATCAGGTTAAGCAGGACGAACAATTGGCCAAGTACGCATTGGAGACAGTCGAAAAAGCCTACTACGTGTTTGGTGACAGCATTGCGAACAAAATGAAAGACACCTCGATCCAGCTCCTGGACATGTATGAGAAAAATCCTTCCTTTGAGACCTGGGACTTCGACGCTCTCAAACGTCGGTTTTCACTCGATGTGTACGTCATTGACAGCAACAACGTCATTCTTCATAGCTCGTTCAAACAAGATATCGGTATGGATTTCAATGCCTGTTGCGGGAAATTGGCCAAGGTGCTGGATGAATACCGAAATAACGGCATGTTTTTCCACGATGGTATGGACCTCGAACAAAAGACTGGCATCATCAAAAAATACAGCTACATGCCAACACGAGATAAAAAGTACATCATCCAGCTTGGTTACTCTCTGCAAGAGGGGGATATCTTTCACAAGTTTAATTTTCTCTCCACGATCAACCAGCTCGTTCAAAGATCGCCATCCATCTATGCAATCAATGTCCTGAATATTGGAGGATACAAACTGGGAGATCCTTTTGCCATACAACGAAAGCTTCCCCCGGAACGCAGAAAAGCGTTCGAGAAAACATTGGAGACAGGCACAACAACCGAATGCGAGGATTTGTGGAACAATCAACCCGCCATCTACAGATATGTTCACTATATATCGGAGTATGATAACGGTACTACGAAGAACAAAGTCCTGGAAATCGTCTACCACGACATGGATTTGCAAGAGTTCCAGAACGATCACAGAAACCAATTTATCATTCAGCTTTTGATTATTCTGATTATCACAGTCATTCTTTCTTCACTCATATCGCGGTGGGTTGCAAGGCCGATGTACCTGGCCTTTCACGACAGCCTCACCGGACTGAACAATAGAGCGGCTTTTGACGAACGACTGAAGGCGGCGATTTCCAGGGAGCATGAACAATCGGCGCTGTTGATGATCGATCTGGACAATTTCAAGCTGGTCAACGACCATTTGGGCCATGACAGGGGCGATCACTTATTGCAATGTGTAGCCCAAGTCCTGCGCAAAGTGGCTCGCCCCATGGATACTCCGATCCGGCTTGGCGGTGACGAATTCGTCCTGATCATGCCCTCTGCAGGTAGGGCAGAAGCAGAAGATACGGCCAAACAACTGATTGATTCCATTCTGGCATCGACAGAGGAAGAATTTCAGCTGGACGGTGAAAAAGTGACGTTCAGCATCGGCATTGCGCTTTTTCCTGAGCACGGACTGA
>DASQMM010000673.1:0-7614 GCA_035645495.1 Brevibacillus sp.
AGTCTCTCACGCACGTTTGTGTAAGAGTGGATAACTCGAACATCTTAATTCAGCATTTGCTTGGACTCCTTCAGGTGATGGCGCAAGGCTTCTGAAAAGCGAGTCATGGCATCATAGATATGATCCTCGCTAACTCTTCCGAAGGTAAAACGTGCAAACCCCTTCTTTGTCCCAAAAATACTCCCGGGTACATAAACAACCCCTCGTCGAATAGACTCGTTCAATAATTGCTGCTCGTCAATTTCGCTTTTCACCTTGCACCAGAGATGTATGCCGCCATCTGGTGCGAAAAACTCGACTTGATCGCCCAGCATTTCTTGTAGCGAAAAAACAATTTTATCTCGGTTGCACGCAAGAGAGTTGCGTAGCTTCTGCAAGTGAATCGGGAAATCCTCAGAGGACAAAAATTGATTGGCGACCCATTCTGGAATAATGCTGTGGCCAAAATCGATCTGTTGTTTTGCATCTGCTAAGCGTTCGATTGCTTTCTGTGGGCCGAAAATCCAGCCGATTCGAAGGCCAGAAGCTACGATTTTGCTAAGCGAACTTATGTAGAGCACCGTTCCATTTTGATCCAGTGATTTTAATGTTGGCACATTGGTCTGATCAAAGGCCGTTAAGCTATATGGGTCATCCTCGACGATTGGAATCCCGTAGTAGGAAGAGATCTCAAGGATTCTTTTTCTTCGTTCTATATGTAAAAGGGAACCGGTCGGATTTTGAAAGTTGGGGTTTAGAAATACCATTTTAATTCGATGTTTTTTATACAATTCAACGATGTCTTCTGGGTCTACTCCCTGTTCATCCGAGGGCAAAAGAAATGATCGGATTCCCGCCGATTTAAATAAAGGCAATGAATAACAATAAGACGGATCTTCAATGGCTACAGCGTCACCTTTTTGAAGCAGACATTGAACAATTAAATATAGAGCTTGCTGCGCCCCTGAAGTAACGAGGATGGAAGAAGGCGTTGCAGAGATATTTCGATATTCCTTCAAGTGCTGCGCGATTGTTTGGCGCAAATTCAGGTTTCCCTGCGGATGATCATAGCCTACATGATAGGTAAAATCCCCGGTTGCCAAAATCTTGCGGAAATAGGGGGATGCAGATAATTCGGGTGACAGTTCCCCGCTTGCAAGGTCAATCAAGTCGTGTTGGTACGTCTCTTTTCTTATGGTCTGCATCATAGACGGGTTAGGCAGGAAAGAGCCTGTCTCAATTAATTTCTCCCAATTGGGGATTCGTCTGTTCGTTCCTCCCCAAATGTTTTTACTTACAATCGTCCCTTTTCCTTGCAGGCTTTCGATAATACCTAAAGCGCGCAATTCTTCGAAAGCAGCAACAATCGTCGAGCGGTTTACCTGTAATTCCTTCGATAAAGCACGCTCAGACGGAAGTACGGACCCCGCCGGATATTCTCCGTTGGAAATGAACTGCTCGATATACGCCGCGATTTGTTTGTAGACAGGTATGGAGCTTTGGCGATTTGGTTTCCAGTCCATAAAATGTGTTCACTTCCCATCCATGCAGTAAATTGGTGTGGATCTGGATGTCACTCCCATATTATCACAGTAAGGAAATACCAAAGATGCCTTCGTGAAATCGTCAAGTGGACCGGTTATTATCCATCTGAGTGGATGGGTACAACAGGATATTCATGATATATCATTACGAGTATACCCATCATATAATCCACAACACAAAAGTAAAAATCCCGCGCCCATTTTCAGTGGTTCGGGATTTCGAGGACAGTAGACAGGTAACGACTGCCGCCTTTTTCAAACTTTACCCTAAGGGCTTGTAAGTATAGGGGAAAATGCCACGAGGAGGAACTCATTCATGTCAATTCTGTCACCTGGTTTTTTAGCCATTCTAGTGATTGTTTCCCTATTAATAATCTGGGTGAGTTTTTGGATCACGAACAAGGCTTATGGACGGAAGCCTGATGTCATTGACCCAATACCATCAAGTGAAAAGAATGATGAGGGTAATAAAAATACGGTTTAAGCAAGTAGCAAAAGATACCGGATTAAGTGAGATAACCCTGCAGCGACTGGAAGAGGCGAGAATTAGCAGTGAAAGAATGAAGAAGGCGGATAAAATGAAGCCGAGAGGTAAGGGACCTTTCGGCTGTCAGTGTTCGTCTTTTTTCGTGTTTATTGCCTTGTTGAACAGGTCATATCACCTAGAAACGGTATCTATTCTGTAGACACTTTTTCCCACAAACCCAGAAAAAGTATAGACAAATTGTGACAATTATCTGTATAATTCAATTAAACTTTTTTCACAAAAGTTTATATTTTGTTTCAGATTACAGAAAATTTCATCAATGTGGGGAGTGGAAGGATGTCCAATTCAAGTTCAGGCACAGTCGAACCAAACGTATTAAAACGAACATTAACGCTTCGACATCTCATCATCTACGGGATGGTGACGATGGCTCCGCTGGCACCATGGCAAGTATACGGAATGGTGGCACAGAACAGCTTCAACATGGTACCGCTCGTCTATGTAATCGGAATACTTCTCATGTTTTTTACGGCGTGCAGTTATGCGCAGATGAGCAAGGAGTTCCCCAATGCAGGCTCCATCTATACATACGTTTCCAAGGGGATCAATCCCCATGTCGGTTTTGTAGCAGGCTGGACTCTTTTATCCGATTATATTTTGGCGCCTGCTCTTCTCTATTTGTTCGCGGGGATCTGGATGTCGGGTATCACTCCGGAAATTCCATCTATCGTCTGGAGCCTGTTCTTTTTGATTTTCAACACGGCCATTAATATCAGAGGGATTGAGACGAATGCGAAGGTCAATCTCGTCCTATTCTGGCTGCAAATCGTGGCTTTGATTGTCTTTATTGGCTTTGCGATCAAATTTACCTTTGTAGACGGGTTAGGGGTCGCCGGGTTTTCCTTAGCGCCTTTCTATCAGGCGGAGCATATTGATTGGAATTTTATTGCGACTGCGGTATCGATTGTGGTGCTTGGTTTTCTTGGATTCGACGGCATCTCCACATTGGCGGAGGAAGCGAAAGACCCGAAAAAAACCGTTGGCAAAGCGAGCGTCTTGGCTCTTGTGATTACGGGACTCATTTTTCTCGTACAGTCTTATATGGCGGCATTGGTTCATCCGAATTACACGGATTTGGACCCGGACATGGCTTTTTTTGATATCGCCAAGGAAGTGGGCGGTACCGCCTTTTACGTCGTGATGATTATCGTGAACGTACTCGCAGTGGGTATTGCCGTATCTCTGAATGTGCAGTCCTCGGTTTCCCGGATTCTCTTTGCGATGAGCCGTGACCGCGTCATTCCAGGGGCATCCATTTTGGGGAAAATTCATCCGAAGTTTCAGACGCCTGTGAACGCGATTCTGTTCTCCAGCGTGGTTGCCCTGATTGTGTCCAGTACACTGTCGCTCGAGACGATCCTGCTTTTCATCAACTTTGGGGCAGTGACGTCCTTCATGGTGTTAAACCTGACAGTGGTCTATTATTTCTTTGTCCGCAAAGGAGAGCGGGATGGGAAGAGCATCATTTTTTATCTTCTGTTTCCGCTCATCGGGTTTTCGGTGTGTGCGTTTGTCTGGACAGGCTTTGATATCGCTACGTATATCGCGGGCTTTAGCTGGATCGCGGTAGGCGCGATTGTCGGGTTCATCAAGTCAAAGGGATACAAGGAAAATAGCCCGACTTTGAAGGATATGTAATGGGAGTCAGAAAGCAGATGAAAACAAGGAGTGAAGAATCTATGATGTTGCAAGACAAGGTTGCGATCGTTACAGGGGGAGCTCAAGGGATCGGTGCTGCCATCGTCAGAAGATTTGTTGAAGAAGGAGCGCGGGTAGCAATCGCTGACGTTCTCGTGGAAAAAGGGGAGCAGCTGCAAAAGGAGTTGGCGGAGAACGGCCATGAAGTCCTCTTCGTTCGTACGGATGTCTCGAACACGGAGAGCGTGAAGGCATTCGTCGACAGTGTTATCGAGCGCTTCGGGAAAGTCGATATTCTGTGCAATAATGCGGCGGTCAACATCCCAGGCTCGGTAGAGGAGCTGGAAGAAGAGTTGTGGGACAAGACGATCAACGTCAATATCAGATCTCAATTCCTGATGTCCAAGTATGTCTTGCCGCATATGCGCAAGCAAGAAAAAGGGTCGGTCATCAATATGGCTTCGGCCAACAGTTTTGTAGCGGAGCCAAGGCTGGCGGCGTATGTAGCAAGCAAGGGAGCGATTATGCAGCTGACAAAAGCGATGGCATTGGATTGCGCTCCGAGCATCCGCGTGAATTGCATTTGCCCTGGTTGGGTGGATACGACCTTTAACGACGCACACGCTGCTTTGTATGGCGGCCGTGAGAAAGTGCTGGAAGGCTTGGGCAATGTCCAAATCATTGGACGTCCGATTCAGCCTGCAGAAATCGCCAATGTGGCGCTGTTTTTAGCATCAGATCTCTCTTCCTGCATGACGGGTGTACCGGTACTTGCGGATGGCGGGATTACGGCTGGGATTGCGTAAAAATCGCAAAGAAGGAGAGGTGCATATGTCGCCACTCCTTCTTTTATTTCAATAAGCTTTGTCAACTTACTTCCCCGGCGCCGCCCACACCAAATGCATGCACCCCGCCCAGTAATGCTGAACCGAAACAATCTCCAGCTCCGAACTCTCGATTATCCTCATCATATCCCGATCATGGTGGCAGCCAGAGAAACGAAAGAGGAGAGGTTCCAGTCTCCTTTGAGCAAATGCCAGTAAAGAGTTGGAGCTCAAACCATGCTCCATGAGCAAGATGCTGCCCGACTTCCTGCACCAGCGGTTGAACTGGTTCAGCACGAGAAGCGGGTCTTCATAACTGCATAGTGACAAGGTAGACACGATCGTATCAAAGGAATCGGGAGGAAAGCTCAGGTCATCCATATCGGATTCCATAAACGTCGCGGGAATTCCAAGCTCTTGCGATGCGGCCTTTGCTTTCCTGAGCATTTCCGGGCTAAAGTCGACAGCCGTTACTTCTTCCACCAGATCTTTGTTGTAAAAAGGAAAGTTGGCCCCGGCTCCAACAGCCGCTTCCAGGACTTTGCCACGGGCTGATCGGAGCAGGCGGCTTCGCCAATGGCCGAGCGTATGGGCTTTGCGGTTTCGTTCATACATGGGGGCTTGTTTGTTGAATTTTTTGATAAGGTCGGCTTTGTTCAAGACCATTCCTCCCTGTGATTGTGTCGGACAGGTCTGAGCAAACGAAGATGTATGTCCCTTCAGTGTATCATAGTCCAGAGGCAGTGATTCAATAGCTGCCCTGTTTGAAATCTTCCCGCTTGCCCCATGCTAGAACAAGAAGACAACAGGGGCGAAATGGAGGGAAGCATGGTGGAAGATAATTGCCAAACTGTCTGGTTAGAAGATAAGCCTCCTGCGGGTGTAGAGGATTGCAGAGATTGTGGCCTCTATTGCCATGGATCTCGAATGATTTGGGGCGAGGGAAATCCGGATGCAGCAATCATGATTCTGCTGGATAATCCCGGAGCGAGAGAAGATCGCGAGGGGAACCCCTTTATTTGCGGGACCAGGCAAACCTTGCAGAAAGCCGCTTATGAGGCAGGGTTGCGTGAACAGGATGTGTATGTGACGTATGTCTTGAAGCGCCGCCCGACGAAGGCATACGACAAAGAGCGGGCGAGAGAGATATGCATGCAGCATTTACTCACCCAATTGCAAAGCCATTCCCCACAGTTTGTCTTTTGCTTGGGCAATGTAGCGACGCAGGCGTTTTTCGCCAATCGAGAGGCAGAGGTCAAACATTTGAGGCAGACGTGGCATTCGCCACGCGGATTTCAAACGGCTGTTTCCTATCATCCACTAGCAGTGCGGAGACGTCCCAACCTCTGGAAGCATTTTATCGAGGATTGGAGGTTTTTGGTGTCGGGCTGCAAGGAAAGACAGACGTAATCGGTACAGCGCCATACCCTCGACAGTCTCAGCGGGATAACCAGGATTTTTCGGAATTTTCACGAATAAGAATCGTATTATTCCGAAAAAGTGGAGGGGAAACGGAAATGATCCAAGGCGGCAAGTATGTAAAGGTTGAACCAGGCGTTGAGCTTTTTGTCCAGGATGTAGGAAGTGGCGACCCGATCGTTTTGATTCCAGGCTGGACGTTTACGACGGAGGTTTTTCACAAGCAAGTAGAACATTTTCAGAAGACGAATCGGGTTATTGCCATCGATCCGCGCAGCCATGGCAGGTCGTCCATCACCATGCACGGAAATGATTACGCTACGCACGGCTCCGATCTGGCAAAAGTGATAGAAGCATTGGAATTGAAGGACGTCACCTTGATCGGCTGGTCATTTGGGTGCTTGACGATGTGGGAGTATATCAGACAGCATGGAACCCAAAATATAAAATCTCTCGTCTTTGTCGACTTGTCTCCGAAGCCGCTATCGATCAACCATGAACAAGACTGGGTAGAAGGACCCCTCGATGAAATTGCTGCGGCCTATAACACCTATTTGCGAGATTCGGAAAAGCAACGGGAGTTCATATCTGCTTATGCGACGGGCGTGATGGTGCAAAGAGAGTTGAAGGAAGACGAACTGAACTGGATCGTAGAGCAGTCACTCAAGACACCGCATTACATCGCAGCCAATCTTTTCGCGTCCGGCATGTTCTCGGATTATCGGGCGGAAGCCAAGCTTGCGTGTGAGTCCGTGCCGACCCTTACGATTGTTGCCGAGCATTGGGCACCTACCGCAAAGAACTTCGTTGCCCAGCATGCCCCGCAATCAGCCGTTGAAGTGTTAGGCGGGCATATGATGTTTTGGGAGCATGATGAGAAGTTTAATCAGCTGCTCGAACAGTTCATCACGAAATCATAGAATGCAATCACACAAACCGGCAGTAGGGCTAGAGTGGCCTCTGCTGGTTTTCTTTTTGCCGAGAAGGTTCCTTTTCGATAAAAAACTTCCCTCAAAGAATCATTTCCAGTATAATGACATCAAGAGTTTCTAAACATAAAATATATGTAAGTATACTTAGGAGGAACACATATGACTGGCAAACCACATATCGTCGGTATTTCCGGCAGCCTGCGCAAAGGATCACTGAATACCAAGCTCCTGCTGAACGCGAAAGAATACTTGCCTGAGCACTATACATTCACACTGGCGGATATTTCACAGCTGCCCCATTACAATCAGGATCTGGAAGAGGATATGCCAGAGGCTGTTCTCAAACTCGTGGAATTGTGCAAGTCGGCAGACGGTTTCCTGATCAGTTCTCCAGAGTACAACTGGTCCATTCCTGGTGTATTGAAAAATGCGTTGGATTGGTTGTCCCGTCAAGCAGTAGGTACACCTCTCGCTTTGAAGCCTGCGGCGATCATGGGAGGAACTCCGGGAGGTTTTGGTACTTCGCGAGGACAGCTACATCTGCGCGAGCAGCTTTTCGCACTGAATCTGGACACGGTCAATCGTCCGGAAGTGCTGGTTCCGCAGCTACATTTGAAGTTTGATGAGGAAGGTCAATTTACCGATGAGATGGGCCGCAAACTGCTGGAGCAACTGATGGCAAACTTTGTGCAAAAGGTAGAACGAAATAGGCAAGCATAGACCAGATCCCC
>DASQMM010000674.1:0-2515 GCA_035645495.1 Brevibacillus sp.
CGGGGAGCACCGATCCGGGCTGTGATCAACGTAACGAGCGACAAATGCTATGAAAACCGGGAGTGGGAATGGGGATACCGAGAACAGGATGCCTTGGGTGGACGCGATCCTTATTCCAGCAGCAAAGCGTGCGCCGAACTCGTAACCGCCAGCTATCGAAACTCTTTTTTTTCTGCTGTCGAGACAGCTGGAATCGCGATCGCCTCTGCCCGTGCCGGCAACGTAATTGGTGGAGGGGATTGGGCAGCAGATCGCTTGATTCCCGATTGTCTGAGTTCCCTTATGGACGGAAAAAGGATCAAGCTTCGATACCCTGATGCTGTACGCCCCTGGCAGCATGTGTTGGAGCCCCTTGGAGGTTATCTGCTGCTTGCGGAACGGATGTGGGAGAATGCCTTACGCTTTTCAAACAGCTATAATTTCGGACCTGATGAGCGAGATACCCGAACAGTGGCCTGGATCGTGCAAAAGCTGTGCGAGAAGTGGGGGGCAGGCGCAGAGTTTGAAGTAGAACGTGAGAATAACTGGCCTGAGGCTTCACTGTTAAAGCTGGATTGCTCCAGGGCAAAAGAAGAGCTTGGCTGGCGCCCCCGATGGAGTATCGATCAGGCATTGGAGCAAATTGTTGAATGGACGAAGTGCAGTCAAACAGGAGGAAATCTCCAGGAAATTTGTAAAAAACAGATTCAGCTGTACATGGAAACAGCACCACTGTAAGAAGTCTTGGCCGGGGACAAGAGACAGGAGGGAGAGAAAAGCGTGAAAGTGGTCATTTTGGCTGGCGGATACGGGACGCGGATTGGGGAAGAGACGCATTTGAAACCAAAGCCATTGATCGAGATCGGCGACAGGCCGATTATTTGCCATATTATGTCCATCTATTCCCGGTACGGCTACAATGACTTTATTATTTGTCTGGGCTATAAGGGGTACATGATCAAAGAGTATTTCTCCAATTATTTTCTGCATCAGTCTGATGTCACCTTTGATTTTCGCCGGGACAATGAAATGATCTTGCACAATCGCCGCACGGAACCATGGCGGGTGACACTCGTGGATACAGGCAAAGATACCGGAACGGGAGGGAGGGTGAAGCGCATCCAGCCATTTGTGGGGGATGAAACCTTCATGCTGACCTATGGAGACGGGGTAGCCAATCTGGACATCTCGGCCCTGGTTTCGTTTCACCGCGAGCACGGGAAGCTGGCCACGATTACCGCTACACAACCGCCGGGGAGATTCGGGGCTTTGGACGTGACGACGGAAAATGTCGTTCGCGGCTTTCAGGAGAAGCCAAAAGGGGATGGAGGTTGGATCAACGCCGGTTTTTTTGTGATGGAACCAGGGGTATTTGACTATCTTGAAGGCGATGAGACTGTGCTGGAAAAGGAGCCATTGGAGGCGCTGGCAAGGTCTCGGGAATTGGTGGCATTTCCTTTTTCGGGTTTCTGGCAGCCTATGGATACGCTCCGGGATAAAAATTATCTGGAGAGCCTGTGGAGAGCAGGTACGCCGCCGTGGCGAGTCTAGGAGGAACGATGGCATGCGTGTGCTGGTGACGGGTGCGACAGGCTTTCTTGGCAGTCATCTCGTAAAAGCTTTGCTCGCAGAAGGGCATGAGGTTCACATCCTGAAACGAAAAACGTCGGACTGTTCTCGCCTTGCTACTGTCCTTCATAAGATTGAATGCTTTGATCTCGAGCAAGTGAAGATAGAGGGGATGTTCCGAGACATAGGTCCCCTGGATGCTGTGATTCACACGGCTACCTCCTATGCCCGAAACCAGGAGAGCTTTCATGCCACGCTGGAGGCGAATGTCTCTATGCCCCTGCAATTGCTGGAAGCGGCGATCCGCTACGGGACGCCCCTATTCATGAATACCGACACGTTTTCCAATACGGCTCAAGGAATCTTCCAGCGACTGGTCGGGTACCACCTGACCAAAAGGCATTTTCTGGAGTGGGGAAAGCATCTGGCTGCGCAATCTGACCTTCGTTTTATCAATCTCAAGCTGGAGCATCTGTATGGACCTGCCGATTCCCCGGAAAAATTCATCCCGTATGTTGTCAGAACCTGTCTGGAAAATCAGCCTGATCTCCACCTGACCCCCGGGGAGCAGCAACGAGATTTTATTCATGTCCGGGACGCGATAAATGCGTATCTGCTTCTCCTGCGGCAAAGCAATCATTTGCCCGCATCTTTTTGCGAGTTTCAGGTCGGAAGCGGAGTTGCTACCTCGATAAAGTCGGTGGTAAGGGACATACACAGGTTGACCGAATCGACGACGACCCTTCATTTTGGGGCGTTGCCCTATCCTCCGCAAGAAATTATGCGTTCTCTTGCTGACGTGGAACCGTTGCGAAGGTATGGATGGCGCAGCAATATATCGCTGCGAGAAGGACTTCTTACGGTCATTGAGGAGCATCGCTCGGGAATTTCTGCGAAATAAAAAACGTGGCTTTGCCATCGGCGGCAGCCACGTTTTTTCGTCTGCTTTTATCCGAGGATTCCTATC
>DASQMM010000675.1:0-3727 GCA_035645495.1 Brevibacillus sp.
TTTCGAAACTTCCAGCAGGGTTTTTGAGTTGGTCCAGATGATGAACTCCTCTTTGATGAAAAGAGGCAGCTCGATCGTTCCGTGGAAATCCACGTTCCTCCCTACGAACCTGCCGTCACAAGGGCCGACGATGACATTCCAGGCGAGGTCTAGCTCGTCGATCGTGAGCAGCACTTCAGATCCGCTCAGGCGGTCCAATCCCGCCAGCCACGGGCGCGGCCCCTGGTAACCTTCCACCTCGATGTAGTCAGCTGTCGGATCCCCCGGTAGGACAAAATCAAAGGAGACGACCTTTGGCCGCCTCCCTGTGGGTCTTGTCTTTGAGGTTAACACGATCGAGGTAGTGGTCTCTGTCTCGTTACCGAAGCCGCGGAACTGGATCTCTCCGGGAGTGACGGGAAATGTCAGGCGATACTTACCCTGTAGTCGAATCACTTCGGAACACCCCCCATACGAGTTGGGACGCCGCCGCTGGTATCAATCGCTCTGATGAACGCTTTCTGAACATCGTTGGTGATCTTGTTCTGCACGAGTGGCGAATCAAGCATCTTCAGCATGCTGGGCACGTCTTGGAGAACGCCGTCCGCGCGCAGTTCGATTTTGATTTCTGGGTTCATGGTGACGGTCGGCGGCTTGTTTGCTACGACAGGAGTGGATGCTACTGGCACCGGTGGTTTTTCCGCAGGCTGTCGACCCCACCAGTCCTTCGCTTTATCGAATATCGCACCACCGCCCCAGGCACCGAGTACGCCACCAACAGCAGCGCCGACGGCGGTGCCTATGCCCGGGATGATTGAACCGAGAGCAGCCCCGGCGGCCGCTCCGCCCAGCCCACCGGCCGCCTCTGATCCAACCTTTCCGGCGGCTTCGGCTTTATCTTCTGCCGTCAGGATCTGGCCGGCACCAATCAGGGCGCCGAGGTACGGCAGTTTTTTGATGGCCGATCCGCCAAAAGTTTTCAGCGATTCTCTCGTCGGAAGCATGCCGGTGATTCGGTCTTTCATGCCGCCAAGAAGCCCTTTTTTGACGGTTTCTTCAACCGGAGCCAGACCGTCAAGCGCGCGCTTTGCGTCTGCTGATGACATCCATTTACGAGCAGGGACATCCGGTACATCCTTTTTCCACATCTTCGGATTCCACCATTTCTTTTTGCCGCCGATGTCCGGCCCGCCGTCCCCGCCCATTGACTTTGCGGCGGCCTCCAGTGCCCGGGCTGCCCGCAGGTGGGCGGTGGCGGATTTAATCAGTAACAAACCACCACCAATAATCGCAGCCGAGGCAGCTGCGATCTCAATTCCGTATCGAGTAGTGTCAGACATGTTATTGAAGACATTAGCCAAAGCTGTAGCCTTTTCGGATAGGAAGGCAAGGGCTGGAGTAGCATCCTGAGCTACCTTTGAACCAAAATCCATTACAGCCTGTTTTGCTTCGTTTTGCGCCTTTTGATACTCGAAAAGAGGGTTGTTCTCGGTCGCGAGTTTGTATGCCCGGTTCATTTCGTCCCCGATTTCAGGTCTGATTTGACCGGTCGCCAGTTTTCCGGCGTACTCCAGCAGGGGGGCGAAGTGTCTTCCCAGGTCCTCCCCCGGACCCGCGCCGAGCTCGTTCAAGATCTGCTGTCTGACGTTCTTGTCTTGGATGGTGGCGAGTGTCAGCATCATGCGACCCATCGCCGCCTGGTTATCTGCTCGGTTCTCCGAATGAATGAGTTTGTTTATTTCTGCGGCTTCTTTGGTGGCTAGTTCCAAGGCTTTTTCTGCCTTCATGCCCTGTGTTTCGTACCCGGTTTTCAGTACGTTCGTCAGGTCGCCTTGGTTTGTCAGCTTGAGCGTGGTCTCTTTCAGCGAATCAAACGCTTTGTCGTCTGACCAGATCCCCATTTTTCCGATCTGACCTACAAGGGCGGCCATCTTTTCCGGCGTGTCCAGGAATTTGCTCGTCTGAACACTGTACTCAATGATGGAATCGACAAACTCTTCCTTGAAGTCCTTCAAATTGTTTGCCATGTACTGCAAGGAGTTGCCAAGTCGCTTTGCGTCATCCACCCCAGTATTCTCCCGGAGAACGGCCATCATTTTCAGATGTTCCTCTGGAGCGTACCGGGTGGTCACACCCAACTTTGTGGCTGCTTCCGCGTATGCGCCGGCATTTTTGCCGTTATACTTCTCACTTTTTGAGATTGTTGCCATAGCTTCCGCTCGGTTCATGTACGGATTGTTTAAGAGAAGTTCCTTCGTCTTCTGATCAAACGTTTGCATTTCTTGCTCAGTTTTGCCTTTTACTGAATACAGCGCGCGTTCGCGGAATGCTGCCTCTGCTTCTGACATCATGTTGCCGACATTTGAACCGATTGTAATGGCTGCCGCAATACCACCCAGAGCAAGAAGCTGCTGACGAATGTCGGTGATTTCCTGAGTGGCCTGATTGTCTACCTCTACCCGGGGCTTTTCGTTCATGCTACCCAGCCGATTCAGTTCCGATCGAAGGTCATGGATCTCTCGCTGCGCGCGTTCCAGATCACGTACCATGTCTCTTGACATCTTCTCTGAGGCATCTGCCATACGTCCAATACCCTGCAAGGCTTTTCTTGTTTCATCATCAAGACCGCCCATCGCTTGACGGGATTTTTGTACTTCGCGCTGAACTTTCACCAGTTCCGGTGATATTTGATTTCTTGCTTCAAGCAAAGCTGTAATTTTTGACACCTTACTCACCCCCACATCGTATTACATGGTAAAATGTTCCTAAAAACTACGGAGGGAACGGCATGGATTTCCTGAAAGCTATTCCGACGTTTTTTTACTTCCTTTTCCGGCTCTTTATTAAAATGGCGATGTATTTTTGGTTAATCGTTTTTCTCGGTATCATTACAGCTATCATCACGTCAGTTATGGTTGGGATGTTCAAAATGCCCGAAGTCCTCAGCTGGGTTTTAGCTGGTTCTTTTGTTGGGCTAACCTATCTCGGATACCGACTCAATAAAAAGTGACTCTCTCCCCAGCCGAGATACCGACTCAATAAAAAGTGACTCTCTCCCCAGCCGTCACCCGCTCGGGAGAGAGGGAGAAGCTATTCGTTTCGTTGCTTCTCCATCTCCTCGATCTCGTAGACCTGGCACGCCATGATAAACAGCTTTTGCTTGTACGGATCCACGTCGATGTCGAGAAGGTCCGACGGCAGCCCCCTGCCTTTCAGGTAGGCGTAACACATGTGCCAGGCTTCACCGTCGGTCCTTATCAGTTTTTTGCTTCTTCCACCGCATCCGCCTCAGTCTGCCCCGTGTTCACTCGGCGGACAGCATCCAGCAGCTTCGTGTACCCTTCTGGGTTGTGCTCAAACAGCTTGGCCGGAAGCTCGAACTTGTCCGCCGCACCGTAGGCTTTCAGCAGCTCAGGATCTTTCCATGGAAAATCGTGCTCGGTGGCCTTCACGATCCGGGCATCGTTATAGCGATACCAGTCGATCTTGTCGCCTCGATCCGCCATCCGCTCACATTGTCGGAGCTCAATCAGTGTCAGTTGGCGGACTTTCCACTCGTCACCGTCAATATCGACGGTGATTTCTTTGCGTTGTACCGGTTCAGAGGCTTTCGCCAGAAACTTTTCCAACTTGCTCATATGCTCATCCCCTATTCTTCGTAATCAGGCAGTTTGTCGATGAAGTCAGCCGGCTTGTTGCTGCGACCCTTGATCTCGTATGTGGCGTTATCGTTGCCTTCCGCCTTGGC
>DASQMM010000676.1:0-2968 GCA_035645495.1 Brevibacillus sp.
CGTACCGGAATACCGATCGAATTGCCGTTGCGTACCCATGTCTCCACTTCTACGCCATTGCGATTGGTCGTGTACATGAGCAGGCCTTCCTCCATGAACAGACTGGCAATATCTCTTGCCGCCGTCAGATAACCTCCGCCATTGTCACGAAGATCAAGGATCAGTCCTTTCAGCGGTTTGCCGGAACGATTGAAAGCAGCTAGCTGGTCGCGAATCTGATAGGCGCCGTCGGATCCAAATGTCTCCAGACGGATGTAGCCAATCGGCTCGTTGTCAAAAAGCCTTCCCTCCGCTTCCGGCAGGGTGAGCATCGCACGCTTCAGGGGCACTTGCAGCTCCCGCTTTTCTGAGGCCCGATAGATCTTCAGTAGTGCCTCGCTGCCTTCTTCACCCCGCAGGTACGCATACGCTTCCTCGAAGCTTTTTTCTTGCAAGGAAATATCATCTACTCCGATGATTTGGTCCCCTCTTTGCAATTCGGAAGCCGCAGCGGGCGACTCCGGTATGATTTCACGAATGATGAATGCCCCATTTTGCAACCGCAAGCGAAAACCAAATCCGACAAACTCGTTCTCCACACTGGATTGAAATAGTCGGAGTTCATCTACAGTGAAAAACACGCTATGCGGATCGTCGAGGCTTTCCAGCATTCCCTCGATCGCCCAGCGGTTCAGCATCGTAGCATCCAAGCCTGGCTTGCGTTCCCATTCTTCCAGCCTTCTCTTCAAATCCCCAATGGTGTCATCTTTGGTGGAATAGAGCAGCTTTACCTGTTTCTCTTCATCTGCATGTGTGCTCACATACTTCAACGCTCCCTGCACCAACTGATTTTCGTTAGGCTTGCTGAGATGGCTCTCCATGACATGATGGAATACTTCTACTGTCTCGGCAAACGTAGGTTGGCTGGCAAAAACAGGAAGAGCTGCACTTAGAAACAAAACGACCGTCAGGAAAAATTGCGTGATTCTTTTCATCGACCCACCTCATTCTTTACCTGCTCCGGAATCGTTACCCTCACCTTGGCAGTATAGTCGTAAAAATCAGTACCCGAGTAGGCCACGTATTCCTCGTTCTCATACAGTTCCTCATACCGCCATAAATGCTGAACCAATTCTTTGCTTTCGCGGTCTATGTAGTACTTGTTGATATACAGCGGTGCGAACTTTATTTTCCCTTTTCCCAGCGAGACCCCTCGCGATTTTTCTTCCAGGGCTGTGGGCGGAATCCATTCCGTGATGACGTCGTAGCGCCCAAATGTTTGCTTGTAGTACCGGGCATTCAAATCACTCAATCGATCCTTGATGCTGATCGTCGCCACCCATTCATGCAGAAAGTCCCTTTTTTTAGTACGGCCGCTTACCCACTTCTCGGACTCCGAATCATAGGTGTAATGACGTTCAGCCTTCTCATCGGTGTAGGATTCCATTTTGTCCAGAATCGGCTTATAGGGAGATTGATAATAACCAGTGGTTCGGCTGGCTCTTCGTTCCCGGTCGATGTCTTGCGTGTACTTGAAGAGATACCCGCTGAGCACCGATTCCCCTTTGACCTGCACAGTAGAGGCAGCCTCCATCTTGCGCAGGCTGTACGCCAAATCCAAAGCAATCTTTGACTGCTCTTTCATCGAATCGAGATCCTGCTGCAGCAGCTTCACCAGTTGGATCATACGCGTGTCTTTATGGTACGGCTTGATCGATTTAACCAGTTCCTGCGCTTCATCCAGGCGGTCTTGCTGCGTCAGATAATACACAGCATTGATCAGCGCCTCGTGGTTCTCTGCTGCAAAAGATTGATAGCTCGCCAATGCGTCCTCAATCTTCTCACCCTTCACGTCCAAAGCAGCCAGATAGAGAGTCAGGGCTTCCCACTCCTCCGAGCCCTGCTTTACCTTCTCTACATAACGTTCCAAACGCTCTTTGACCTCGCCGTACACCTTTGGCTTCTGGTTGCCCATCTGCAAGGAGATATCGTAAACATTGGCACACAAGAGTCGCAGGGTCTCCGGCAAAATCATTTTGTCAGCGAAGTAAGCGTCAATCGCCAGAAAAGCCTCGTCCAGATTGTCGGCAAACTCAAGGGTTGGGTCCCAGCTCAGATAATAGTGAATCCCGATCTGATTAGGGAAAGAATCTCTGCCTAACTTCCGCAAGACCTGATAGGTTTCCTCACTGTCCATCTGGTTGACAATCGCGCTCACAGCATCGAAATAAGCCTGTTCATCAGGTGTCTTTTGCTCGGTGTAGTGAGCAAACAAGGGAAACATATCCTGAATCTCTGGAACCATCGGAAATTTTTGGCTATCGTAATTCAACAAGGGCAAGACCTGATCCTGGAGCAAAAAGTCGATCAAGCGGTCCGCTGCCGCAGCAGCTTCACCGCGCTTCAGCTTGTCGTTCTTCTCTCCCTCCAGCCAGCCCCATGCCTTGACTTCGTCCCATGCCTTGGCGCTGTCTGTTGCCGCCGTATAAAGGGCCAACAGCTTAGCGGCCTCTTCCTGGCTAATCGCTTGAGTCGGGTTCATCTTCTCACCTGGGAACACCTCCTGAATCGCTCCAGGCCCGTACAATCGGTCCAATAGATAGGATACGCGCAATATCGGACGGTACCACCAGGTCAGGCGATCCACATCCTTGTACGGCAGATACGGCTCGTCAAAGCCTTCTCCCTTGGACATCTGCGTGTGTTCGGACAGGAAGGTCAAGGGATAGATCGAATACTGCCCTCCATTGTTGTACAGTCGATCAAGCATGGCCAAAAATTCGGCACGAGTCATTTCCCGATTAGGGTAAAAATGCGGGACACTGGTTCCAGCGGCAAACAGGCCTGCCTCAACCCCGCGAACAATGGAAGCTCGCGCCCAGTGCTTGCTGATATCATCGTAGGGAAGAAAGCCCCCAGCAGCCGAAGCGAAACCGGGGGTGATGACCAGCATGCTCGTCACCAATAAGCCGCATAGGGACATCTTGAT